>DATGGC010000339.1:0-4821 GCA_035308745.1 Candidatus Limnocylindrales bacterium
GAGCGAGGGCCTGGTTGAGACCTTCAGCCGCTCAATCTGCGCCCGGCTGAGCACGAAGCGCGGTCAGGGTCGACCCGCCTGATCGCCGCATCGGCCCAAATCGCGCCATAAGCTCGATTTGGCGCGGGTTTTGTCAACGGGCGGCGGAGAAACGGGGCGGGGTCGCGCGGCGCCGCCACCGCCGAGAACGGCGCCGCCGAACCAGACGGGGCCGCGGGTCAACGGCGCCGCCGAACGAGACGGCAACGAGACACCACCCACCCCCGAAAACTGGTTGGTTCCAGGGCCCGGGCCGGATGTACGATGCCGACAATCCGTCGGAACGCGTACGGGGTCCGTCCGAGTCCACCTCGGTGGCCGGATGCAAGGACCCGCGCAGGGCCGAAGGACAGGAGGCTGTGCCATGGCAACGGTCACGTTCGAGCACGTCACCAAGAAATACGGTGAGGTGCTCGCGGTCAATGATCTCAACCTCGAGATCAACGACGGTGAGTTCATGGTCCTGGTCGGACCCTCGGGCTGTGGCAAGACCACCAGCCTGCGGATGATCGCCGGACTCGAGGAGATCACCGCCGGGACCCTCCGGATCGGCGATCGGGTCGTCAACGACGTCGCCCCCAAGGATCGCGACATCGCGATGGTCTTCCAGAGCTACGCCCTCTACCCGCACATGACTGTCCGCGACAACCTGGCCTTCGGGCTCAAGCTGCGCAAGGTCCCCAAGCCCGAGATCGAGCGCCGGGTCAAGGAAGCGGCCGACACGATCCAGCTCTCGAACCTGCTCGACCGCAAGCCCAAGGAGCTGTCCGGCGGGCAGCGCCAGCGCGTCGCCCTCGGCCGGGCGATCGTCCGCGAGCCGGCCGTCTTCCTGATGGACGAGCCGCTCTCGAACCTCGACGCCAAGCTCCGGGTCCAGACCCGGGCGGAGATCGCCCGCCTCCACCAGCGCCTCGGGACCACGATGGTCTACGTCACCCACGACCAGGTCGAGGCGATGACGATGGGCACCCGGATCGCGGTGATGAGCGACGGCCTCCTCCAGCAGGTGGGCACGCCCCAGGAGCTGTACGACAACCCGGTCAACAAGTTCGTGGCCGGCTTCATCGGCAGCCCGTCGATGAACTTCGCGACGGTCACCGCCTCGGGCACCGGCGACGCCGCCGTGCTGACCGGCAGCGGCCTCTCGATCCCCCTGCCGCCGCGCCTGCGGGCCGCGGCCGATTCGGTCCACGGCAAGACCCTGGTGGCCGGCTTCCGGCCGGAGCACCTCGACATCGGCGAGGGCGGCACCAACCTCGCCACATTCAAGGCCACGGCCGACGTGGTCGAGTACCTCGGCAATGACGAGCTCCTGCACCTGTCGCTCAGCGGCCTGGACCTGGTCGCGATCGTCAGCTCCAGCCATGTGGTCAAGCCGGGCGACGTCCTGTCGCTGCAGCTGCCCCTCGACAAGCTCCATCTGTTCGACTCCGAGTCGGGCGATGTGATCCGGGGCGATGCCCCGGTCGCCTCGACCCCGGCTCCGGTCGCTGCGGGCGTCTGACCGACAGCCCAACCCACCCGGACCGGCGCTGAAGACCGTGGACGACGAGGATCTCCGGGAAACCGTCATCGGCTCGGAGATCCTCCACCACGGCCGGCTGGGCGACTTCCGGATCGACACGGTCCGCTTCAGCGACGGACGGACGTCGACCCGCGAGATCCTCGGCCATCCCGGGGCGGTCGCGATCGTCGCGATCGACCCGGACGACAACGTCCTCTTCGTCCGCCAGTGGCGGACCGCCGCGGGGCGGGCGATGCTCGAGATCCCTGCCGGCACGCTCGACATCGTGGATGCCGCCGGCGCGATCGAGGATCCCGAGCTGGCCGCTCCGCGCGAGCTCGAGGAGGAGACCGGCTATCGGGCCGGCATCTGGCGCAAGCTGGCGGCGTTCTGGACGGCGCCGGGCTTTGCCAGCGAGCTGATGCACCTGTACCTGGCCACCGACCTGCAGCCGGCCCATGGCGACCGGCTCGGTCCGGATGAGGACGAACGCCTCGAGCTCAGCCGGCTGCCCTTCGTGGATGCCCTCGCCGCGATCGAACGGGGCGAGATCTGCGACGCGAAGTCGATCGTCGGGCTGTTCTGGACGGCCCGCCTCAGGGCCAGCGGCACGCCCTAGGGTCGGCGGCGCCGCCTAGCGTTTGGCATCGGCGTCAGCCGGCGCCGCTCCGCCATGCCGCGAGGTCGACCGGCCGCAAGCGCGGGCTGGGCGTCAGGCCGGGGATCCGTCCGCGCTTGGCGATCGGCCGTCCGTCGAGCTCCTTGATGTCGCCGGTGAAATCGATCGGCGTGGCGCCGCTGATGTAGCTGCCCACGGCGAACGAATCGACCTGGGCGCCCTGCTCCCGGAAATAGGTGATTCGCTCAGGGGTCAGGCCGCCGGAGATCACGATCTTGACGTGCTCGAAGCCCTCCAGGTCGAGCCGGGCGCGGACCTCCTTGACCAGGTCGGCGGTCACCCGGCCACGTTCCGAGGGCGTATCGAGGCGGATGCCGTACAGCCGGTCACCGAGGGCATGGGCCACCCGCAGGGCCTCTTCGGCCTCATCCTTGAAGGTGTCGACCAGGACGATCCGGGAGACGTCCGGACCCAGGTCGCGGTCGAAGGCCTCGGCCGCGCGGACCGTGTCGCCGAACACGAGGACCAGCGAGTGGGGCATCGTGCCAGTCGGGCTCAGGCCGGCCAGCCGAGCGCCGGCCGGGGTCGACGCGCCCACGCAGCCGCCGACGATCGCGGCGTAGTCGAGGACGTCGGTGATCTTGGGATGGACGTGCCGCGCACCGAAGCTGATCACCGGCGCGGGTGCGGCCGCCTCGACCACCTGGCGGGCGGCCGTGGCCCAGCCGGTCGACTGGGCGAGCATGCCCAGGAAGGCGGTCTCGTACAGGCCGAAATGGCGGTAGCGGGCCCGGATCCGGAGGACGATCTCCTTGGGCTCGATGTGGTCGCCGTCCTCGAGCGCCTCGACCGACGTCTCGCTGGGATTGCTGTCGGCCAGCACGTGGCCGAGGAGGTTCTTGGCCTCGTCGATCCCGCACAGGACGGCCGACTCGCGGGCGAAGACTTCCATCGCCACGACCGGATCGAGTCCTTCGCGCTCGAGGATGCTCTCCGCCCGGGCGAAATAGACGTCGGCCGAATCGCCGGACAGGATCTCCCTCGACGGACGAGTGCGCGCGATCCCCATCAGGACGACTTGCCTCCCTCTTTCGGATCGACCCGGACTCGGCGGGCCATCCGAACCGGTTGGTTGGCGAGTGTACCGCGTGGGCGATGGGCCAAGTCGCGGGCTGGATACGGGGCCGGCCGCCGAATCACGTCCCGTTGGGCCGGCGCCGGCGTCGGCGCGGGTGGCGGCACAGGTAGCGACGGCTGGGCGACCGCCACGTTGCGAGCGACCTTCCGGGCCGGCCGCCCGAGCCGGCCGATCCGGCGCAGCTGGCTGATCACGAACCCGAGCAGGACCAGAGCCACCAACAGGCTGGCAAGTGCGATCCGGACCCGGAAGCCGCCGGTATCCGACGCCTGGCCCCAGGTCACGTCGGCAGCCAGGGCGTCGTCCTGGGCCGCGGTCATGTCGCCGGCCGCGAATGCGGTCGAGGCGGCGGCCAGGGCCGCACCCGGGTCGCTGCCCAGCAGGCCGAGCTGCTCGAGCAGCGACGGCGCGGACGGCTCAGCCGCAGTGGCAGCCCCGATGGCGGCAACGACCTGCAGCTCGTTCGAGGCGTCGACCTGGCCGGTGGCGATGGCGCCCTGCTGGAACGCGGCCTGGAGCGTCGTCGGCGGCGTCAGCCCGGCTCCGGCCGCGGCGGTCGCGACCCGATCGCGCTCATCGAGGAGCTGGCCGAGCCCGGTCATCAGGTCGGCGGCCGTCGTGAACTGCCAGGCGTTGAGGCCGTCGAGCACGGCCTGCGGCAGCGTCCAGTCGGCGGCGCGCGTGACCAGCGCCCGATATTGGGCCCGGGCGGCGCTCCGGGCGGTCAGCAGGGCTGCCTCGGCCGGAGTCACGACCAGGCTCGACCAGAGCGCCGACGGATCGCTGCCCGTCCGCTCGACGATCAGATCGAGCAGCCCGCGCCAGTCGGGCGGGCCGTCGCTGACCAGCGAGGCCGCCGCCTGGCCGGCTGGCTGGTAGGCCGCCTCGCGGGCGGACGCCGCCCGCCAGACCGTCTGGAGGCCGCTCGCCCCGACGAGCGTGTACAGCTCGGCGGCGATCGTCACCGAGGCGGCCCGGCCATACCGGTCGGCGAGATCGGACGCCGGTGTTTCGCTGGTCGCCGTGGACGTCGCGTCCGTGCCCGACCAGGTGTTGAGCGGAGCGGCCGCCGCGGCCAGGGCGGGGGTGATCGACTCGTCGACCGGCTTGAGCTTGAGCGCGGTCGCCACCCGGTTGCCGTAGAAGATCGCGAAGCCGTCGTCGATCCAGCGATCGGCGAACAAGGAGCCGTCGAACCACAGGTGGGCGAGCTCGTGGATCGCCACCGTGTCGTCGGCGGTGTAGGCAATCTGGATCCGGCCGTCGGCCGGCAGGTAGGTCGCCGCGTAGCCGTCGATCGAGCGAGGCAGCGCCTCCTCGACGGCGACCGTCGGCGTGCTGGGCTGGTAGGGCAGGCCGATCTCGGCGGCCAGCAAGGGCAGGCTGGAGCGGATCAGCTTGGTCATCCGGACGCCCCACGCCGGATCGTCGGGCCACGCTCGGACGACCACGCTCACGGGCTGGCTGTCGATCTCGAGGTCGACCTTGGTCTCGACGAACGAGCTCGGCCGGTCGGCGGCG
>DATGGC010000340.1:0-2666 GCA_035308745.1 Candidatus Limnocylindrales bacterium
CGCAAGACGCGCCACCTCGCCGCCGCCCGATTCTTCGAATCCCTCGGCTCGGACGAGCTCGCGGGCGCCCTTGCCGGCCACTACCTCGCCGCCCACCAGAACGCCCCGGACGGCGCGGAAGCTGATGCCCTCGCCGGCCAGGCCCGGATTGCCCTGAAGAGCGCGGCCGACCGGGCGATCGCCCTCGGTGCCCACGCTCAGGCGGTCAAGTTCCTCGACCAGGCGGTTGGCGTGACCCGCAACGAGAGCGAGCAGGCCGAGCTCCGCCTGGCCGCGGCCGTCAGCGCCGAATCTGCGGTCGAGGTCGACGTCTCCGACGCCTACTACGCCGAGGTCGCCGGCTGGGCCCGGGCGAACGACGACTGGTCCAAGCTCGCCACCGCCCAGACCGGGCGTAGCCGGCTCCTCGTCAACCGGGCCCACGTGGAGCCGGCGATCGAGCTCCTGTCTTCGACGATCGAGGAGCTCCGGGGCCGGGTCGGGGATCGTGAGCTCGGCCAGCTCTACGGTCAGCTGGCCCGGGCCCAATCGCTCCACGACGAGCCCGCCGCCGCCCTGGTCGCTGCGGACCTGGGCCTCGCCCATGCCGGGCGGGCGCACGACGCCGAAGTGGTCGCCGACACCCTGATCTCGAAAGCCACCGCGCTGGCCGGGCTCGGCCGGGTGATCGAGGCTGTCGCCCTGCTTCGGGGGGCGATCGACCTGGCCGAACGTAGCGGCTTCGGCCGGATCGACCTGCGTGCCCGGAACAACCTGTCTGGGTTCATCTCCGTGAACGACCCGCGCGAGGCGCGCGAGATGCTCCGGATCGGCCTCGAGCGCGCCCGCCGGCTCGGCGAAGCCGGCTGGGTCGCCGCGCTCACGCTGATCAACGCCTTCGGGTCGTTCTGGCTGGGCGAATGGGATCAGCTCCTGCGTGACATCGAGCAAGCCGAGGAGGAGTCGAGCGAGGTCGTTCGCGGCAGCCTGCTCGTCGTCGTTCGCTCCTGGGTCCAGGCCGCCCGCGGCGATTTCGAGGCAGCCGAGGCGTCGGTGGCCGACGCCAACCGCCAGACCGAGGGCCAATCGAGTCCCACGAGCCACGCCTATGTCCGGGTCTATACCCCCGCCTGGATCGCCCTGTGCGCCGGGCGGTTCGACGACGCGTCCGCCGGCGCACTCACCGCGGCTCGGGGGTCATGGGAGGTAATCGAGGAGTCGGCCGTAGTCTGCAGCGTCGCGGCGGCGGCCGCCGGGAATCCGGACGTTCTCGAAGAGATCGCCCAGCTGCTCACGAACAGCGGCTTCTCAGCCGTGCACTTCGATGCCCTCAACGCCGGCTTCGAGGCGTCCCGCCTGGCGATTGGTGGGCGGATCCCGGAAGCCGGCCTCGCCTACTCGACGTCGGCCGAGCTGTTGCGGCGGCTGGGCTACCGCGTCGAGCTGGCCCTGCTGGCCATCGCCCGGGCCCAGCTGATCCGGCCGCCCGACCCGGCCACCACCGACGCCGTAGCCGAGGCCCGCGAGATCCTGACCGGCCTTGGCGCGCTGCCCCTGCTCAAGCTGCTCGACGATGCGGTCGCCGGCACGGCCGTACCAGCCAAGGGCGCAGTGACGAGGCCGTCGTCGGTTGGGAGCCCAGCCTCGACCTGAGGCTCAGGCCGGATCAGCGGCGGGCGTCGGTCTTGCGGACGTTGGCGCTGAGGTCGCGGCTCGTTCGGACATCCTTGGGATCGTCCGGGGTCCAGGTCTGGCGGAGCTTGCGGCCGTCCTTGGGATCGGCGCTCCAGGTGAACGCGTGGCCTTCGGTATCGAGCTCCTCCTCCGCGTCCTGGGGGTCGTTCGAGGCAGGCTTGGAATCGGTCATCGCTGGGGGCTCCGCTATCGGCTGTCGCAAGGTTGCGCCTCGATCCTAGCGGCCTTCTTTTAACGATCGTGCGTGCTGGCGCAACCTCAGGGTGTCGTTTTGGCGACACCCGCGTCGGCGATCTGCCGCAGGCCCGGCAGCGGCGAACGGACGAGGAAGGCGATCGAGATGGCCATCCCGGCCCAGCCGATCGCCATCCCGCCGCGGACCCCGATCCACCCGGCAACCGCCGCCGCCAGGAGCGCCCCGATGGGATAGGCGATCCCGTGCGAGAGGACGCCCAGGGTCGCGTTGACCCGGCCCAGGATCTGGTCCGAGACGACGCCCTGGATGAGCGACAGCTCAGCCACGTCCTCGATCGTCTCCAGGCCGTCACCGACCAGCTGCGGGAGCAGGACCATCAGCGTGGCGAGCACGATCGGGCCGCCGGCCAGGGGCACCAGGACGCCGATGATCGACGCGCCGATGGCCGTCCAGATGATCGTCGGGCCGAAGCCGAAGCGGGCGATCGCCCGCGACGCGAACAGCGAGCCGACGAGCGAGCCGACGCCGCCCGCCGAGATCACGATGCCCAGCAGGAACGGGCTGAGCTGCAGGTTCTGGATCAGGTAGATCGTGTACAGGACCGAGTAGAAGGCGCCGGCGAAGTGGGCGAAGACCGAGCGCAGGGCCAGCGGCACGACGAGCGGGTGGTGCCCGACGAGGCGCAGGCCCTCGACGATCTCGTGGCGCATCGGCATCGGCGCGGTCCTCGGCGGGCGGGTCGGCTCCGGGCTCCGGATCAGCAGCAGCGAGATCGCCACACGACGAACGAGACGGC
>DATGGC010000341.1:0-4418 GCA_035308745.1 Candidatus Limnocylindrales bacterium
GGCGACCATCCGCACGAGAATCCTGGCCAGCGCCGGACGGACCCGCCGGTCGACGTCGTGGAGCAGCTCCGACCCGGGTGCGGCGGACAGGGTCGGAGTCAGGCGCCAGGCCTCGAGCTCGGGCGCATAGCGCGCCTCGACCTCGTCCCGGTGGAGGCCCTCCCAGGCACCCTGGCCGACCTCGAGCAGCCCCGGCTCGGGCCGCGGGGCGGGCACCTTCGGGCCGTGCACGGCCCGCAGCGCACCGGCCGCGGCCGCAGCCGTCGCGGCCGTCCGGGACAGGGGCGAGTGGGCAATCTCGATCGGCGCGGCCGCCGGCACGGCGATCCGCGGTGGACGATCGGCGTGCGCCAGGCGCTCGCCGGCCAGCTCCGCCTGGCGCGCCCCGAGGGGGCTGAGCGGCGTGTCGAGCTGGCCCTGGAAGAGGCCCTGGGTGATCGCCACGGACTCGCCGTGGCGGAGGAGGACGAGGGTGGCGTTCAGGCCGGCCGGGACCAGTCGATCGCTCAGTGGTCGGTCCCCAGCCGGATCAGCCACAGGTCCAACACCGCCTCGCTGGCCCGGATCGCGTCGGCCACGCTGGGCGGCACGTCGTCGTCGAGGGCCAGGATCATCAGGGCGTCGGCCCGGGGCGTGCTCCGGGCCAGGTGCATCGCGCTGATGTTCACGTCGGCTTCGCCCAGGATCAGGCCGATCCGGCCGACCGTGCCGGGCCGGTCGTGGTGACGGGTGACGAGCATGACCGGGCTGGGCGCGAGATCGGTCGAATGCTCGTTCAGGCGAACGAGCCGCGCCTCGCCGTTGGCCACCGTGCCGGCGATCGTGGTCGTCGCGCCGTCGGCCTCGCCGGTCAGGGTCAGGAGCGAGCTGTAGGCCCCGGCGTCCGGCGACTTGCGCTCGGTCACGGCGATCCCCCGGGCGCGGGCCAGCGACGTCGCGTTGACCAGGTTGACCCGCTCGGTCGTCGTCGTCTCGAGCAGCCCGCGGAGGACCGCGGCGGTCAGCGGTGAGGCATCCTGGCCGGCCAGGTCACGGGCGAGCTCGCCGCTGATCTCCAGGCTCAGCTTGCGGACCCCGGTCCGGCTGAACTGGGCGAAGAAGCGACCCAGGACCTCGGCCAGGGGCAGGTACGGGCCGATCGCCCGGGCGGTCTCCGCGGTGAGCAGCGGGGCATTGACCGCGTAGCGGGCCGGCCGGCCGGCGAGGACGTCGATGACCTGGGCGGCGACCTCCTCCGCGACCAGGACCTGGGCTTCGGCCGTCGAGGCCCCGAGATGGGGCGTCAGGACGGTGTTCGGGGAGTCGAGCAAGGGCGACCCGGTCGGTGGCTCGTGGTCGAAGACATCGATCCCCGCACCGCCCAGCTGGCCCGAGTGAAGGGCGTCGGCGACCGCCGCCTCGTCGAGGATCCCGCCCCGGGCGACGTTCAGGACGAACGAGCCCGCCTTCATCCGGGCGATCTCCGGGGCGCCGATCAGGCCCCGGGTCTGGCGGGTCAGCGGGACGTGGACGGTGATCGCGTCGGCCCGCTCGAGGACGCGATCCAGGTCCACCAGCTCGACCCCGTGGACGGCGGCACCATCGGCCGAGATGAACGGATCGACGGCGATTACGGTCATCTCCATGGCCCGGGCCCGTTTGGCGATCGCCTGGCCGATCTTGCCCAGTCCGATGATCCCCAGCGTCCGGCCGCGCAGCTCGACGCCGGTGAACTGGCTGCGCTTCCACTCGCCCCGCCGGACGGAGGCGTCGGCCGCGGCGACGTTGCGAGCCAGCACGTACAGGAGGGCCAGGGTGTGCTCGGCCGCCGCGATGGTATTGCCGGTGGGGGCATTGACGACCGTGATCCCAGCCCGGGTCGCGGCCTCGAGATCGACGTTGTCGACCCCGACCCCGGCCCGCCCGATGACCACCAGCCGGCGGCCGGCCTCGATCAGCTCGGCGTCGACCTGGACCTGGCTCCGGACGAGCAGCGCGTCGTACTCGGGCAGGAGCTGCTTGTATTCCTCGCGGCTCAGGCCGACCCGTTCATCGACCTCGTGCGCCTCGCGCAGGAGGGCCAGGCCCTCAGCGGCGACCGCCTCGGCAACGAGGATCCTCACCCGCCGGCCAGGGCCGCGGCCGGGGTCCGCCGCGCCGGTCGGATCGACATCGCGTCGAGGGCCGCAGACTGGGCCGCCGCGATCCCGACGCCCGGCTCGACCGGCCGCTCGAAGCGGATCGAGACCTGCTCGAGCACGCCGATCGCGTCCAGGATCTCGCCCAGGGTCACCGAGCCGAGATGGCCGAGCCGGAAGACCTTGCCGGCCAGCGGCCCCTGGCCGCCGGCCAGGATCACGCCCTCGCCCTTGACCGCGGTGTTGATCGCCTTCCAGTCGAAGCCGGCCGGGACCTTGGCCGCGGTGACCGTCCGCGAGTAGTGGGCCGGATCGGCGAACAACTCGAAACCGAGCGCCTCGAGGCCCGCCCGGGCAGCGGAGGCACATGTCTCGTGGCGGGCGAAGATCGCTTCGGCGCCCTCGGCCTCCATCAGCTCGAGGCCGGCATCGACCTGGTAGACCACGGCGATCGCCGGCGTCCAGGGCGTCTCGCCGAGGGCGTGCGACTCGCGATGCTTGCGCAGGTCCAGGTAGAAGCGCGGCATCTTCGCCGTCTCCATTGCCGTCCAGGCCCGCTCGGAGGCGGCGACCATGGCCAGCCCGGGCGCGGCCATCCAGGCCTTCTGGGAGCCGGTGACCACCACGTCCACGCCCCAGGCGTCCATCTGGAAGGGGACCGCGCCGAGGCCCGAGACGCTGTCGACGATGATCAGCGCGTCCGGCTGGACGTCGTGGATGACAGCCGCCAGCTCGGCGACCGGGTTCATCACCCCGGTCGAGGTCTCGTTGTGGGTCAGCAGGACCGCCCGGTAGCCGGGATGAGCGAGGAGGTGCTCGCGCAGCTCGGTCACATCCGCCGCCCGGCCCCATTCGACCGAGAGCTTGGTCACGTCGGCGCCGTAGACCGTCGCGATCCGGGCGATCCGCTCGCCGAACGAGCCGATCGAGATACCCAGGACCTTGTCGCCCGGCGACAAGGTGTTGACCACAGCCGCCTCGAGCCCGCCGGAGCCCGCACAGGACAGGATCGCGACGTCGCTGGTCGTCCCGAAGTAGGGCTTCATCCGGGCCAGGATCCGGCCGAGCATCGCCGCGAACTCGGGGCCGCGGTGGTTGATCATCTGGCGGGCGCCGGCCTCGCGGACGCTGGGCGGCAGGGAAGTCGGTCCGGGAATCCGGAGGTTGGGCTCGAAGCGGTTCACGGATCGACTCCAGTCATGCTGTGGGTGGCCGAATCGTGCCAGAGGGCGGCCCAGCCTCCTGGGCACCACCCGCATCGGCCCGCTCGGTGTCGGCCAGCCTGCGCCGGTTCGTCTCGCGGGTGCGCATGATCGCGCCGCTGGCCTTCGAATCGACCGCTGGCCCGGGGTTCGCCTCGCGCCGCTGGCGGCCGGCCGCCCGGGCCGCCGCGCGGGCCTCGTCGCGGGCCGCCATCCGGCTGCCGATCGTCTGCTCGTAGCCCTGGTCGTTGGGCCGGTAATACGCGCGCTCGGCGAGGGCCTCGGGCAGGTACAGCTGGGCGATGTCCGAGTCCTCGAAATCGGGCGGGTAGCGGTAGCCGACGCCGTAGCCGTGGTGTTTGAGGGCCGGATGGCCGGCGCTGCGCAGGTGGAGCGGGACCGGCAGGGCGCCATTCGCCTCGAGGTCGGCCACCGCGGCCCAATACGCCGCCCCCGAGCGATTGGACTTGGGCGCCGTGGCCAGATAGGTCGTCGCCTGGGCGAGGGCGTACTGGGCCTCGGGCAAGCCGACGTGGTCGAGGGCCTGGGCGGCAGCCACCGCGACCTGGAGCGCCCGGGGATCGGCGTTGCCGACATCCTCGGAGGCGCTGATGATCAGCCGCCGGACGATGAACCGGGGGTCCTCGCCGGCCGAGATCATCGTGGCCAGCCAGTACAGGGCACCGTCCGGGTCGTTGCCGCGCAGGCTCTTGATGAACGCCGAGGCGGTGTCGTAGTGGCCGTCGCCGGCCCGGTCGTAGGCCAGCACCTTCTGCTGGGCGGCGGCCTCGATGTCGGCCAGGGTCGGCTCGACCTGGCCGTCGGCGTTGCGCTCAGCGGCCGCCTCGGCCAGAGCGGTGGCGCCCTCGAGCACGTTGAGCGCCTGCCGGGCGTCGCCGCCGGCCAGCCCGACGAGGTGCTCGACGGCGTCATCGGGCAGGTGGACCCCGCCGCCCGGCCCCAGGTCACCGGCCAGACCCCGCTCGGGGTCCGCGATTGCCCGCTCGACAACCGTCCGGACATCCTCGTCCGAGAGCGGCTCAAGCCGCCAGATCCGGAGCCGGGAAAGGAGCGCCCCGTTGAGCTCGAAGTACGGGTT
>DATGGC010000342.1:0-3591 GCA_035308745.1 Candidatus Limnocylindrales bacterium
ATCACCGGCCTGTCCGGCTCCGGCAAGAGCAGCCTGGCCTTCGACACGATCTACGCCGAAGGCCAACGGCGCTACGTCGAGAGTCTGTCCGCCTATGCCCGCCAGTTCCTGGGCCAGATGGAGAAGCCGGACGTCGACCAGATCGATGGGCTGAGCCCGGCGATCTCGATCGACCAGAAGGGCGCCAGCCGCAACCCGCGCTCGACGGTCGGCACGGTCACCGAGATCTACGACCACCTCCGCCTGCTCTTTGCCCGGGTCGGCCATCCCCACTGCCCGGTCTGCGGCCGGGAGATCGAGCGCCAGACCGTCCAGCAGATCGTCGACCAGGTCCTGCGCCTGCCGGAGGGCACCCGGCTGCTCGTGCTCGGCCCGCTGATCAAGGACCGCAAGACCGAGGGTGACCGGGTCTTCGAGGCCGCCCGCAAGCAGGGCTTCGTGCGGGTCCGGGTGAACGGTGAGGCGTACGACCTGGCCGATGCGCCCACGCTCGACAAGTACAAGCGGCACACGATCGAGGTGATCGTGGATCGCTTCGTCGTCCGTCGGGCCGAAGCGCCCGAGGCGTGGCAGCGCGACGCGGAGGGCCATCCGCTCGACCCCGAGACGGGCCTCGCCCTGGCCGACCCGGACTCGGGCCGGCTGGCCGATTCGATCGAGACCGCCCTGCGCCTGGGCGAGGGCGTCGTCGGCATCGCGGCGGCCCCGCGCGAGGGCCAGCCGCCCGAGTTCGAGGAGCGTCGCTACTCCGAGCGCTACACCTGCCCGTACGACGGGACGACGATCGACGAGCTCGAGCCGCGCAGCTTCTCGTTCAACTCGCCCCACGGCGCCTGCCCGGCCTGCACCGGCCTCGGGACCCGGCTCGAGATCGATCCCGAGCTCGTGATCCCGGACAAGACCCTGTCCGTGTCGAACGGCGCCCTGCTCCGGCCCTGGGCCCGGATGCCGATGGCCGATTCATGGTTCGGCAAGGTCGCCGAGGCCGTCACCCGGGCCCACGGCTGGGACCCCGACGCGCCGATCGGGTCGCTGCCGCCCGAGGCCCTCGACTACCTGCTCAACGCCAAGAAGGGCGAACAGGTGGTCATCGGCTACCGCCACCAGCGCGGCGAGAACACCTACACGGCCAGCTTCGAGGGGATCATCCCCAACCTCGAGCGGCGCTACAAGGAGACCGACTCGGAGTTCGTGAAGGCCGAGCTCGAGCGATTCATGGTCTCCCGGCCCTGCCCGACCTGCAATGGCAAGCGGCTGCGGCCCGAGGCGCTCGCGGTGACCGTCGACGGCCGCGACATCTGGGCCGTCTCGAACCTGTCCGTCCTGGACGCCCTGAGCTGGGCCGAGGACCTGGCCACCCACCTCAGCGAGCGGGAGCGCACGATCGCCCGGCAGCTGCTCAAGGAGATCGCCGCCCGGCTCGGCTTCCTGGTCGACGTCGGACTCGACTACCTGACGATCGACCGGACCAGCGCGACCCTGTCCGGCGGCGAGGCCCAGCGGATCCGCCTGGCGACCCAGATCGGGGCCGGCCTGATGGGCGTCCTGTACATCCTCGACGAACCATCGATCGGGCTCCACCAGCGCGACAACGCCAAGCTGATCGCGACCCTGACCCGGCTGCGCGACCTGGGCAACACCGTCCTGGTCGTCGAGCACGACGAGGAGACGATCCGGACGGCGGACTGGGTCCTCGACATCGGTCCCGGCGCCGGGGAGCACGGCGGCGAGGTGATCGCCAACGGCCCGCTCGACGTCCTGCTCGCGGCGCCGCGCTCGATCACGGGCGCCTTCCTGCGCGGCGAGCGATCGGTGCCGATCCCGGCCAAGCGCCGGCGGGGCAACGGCAAGAAGCTGGTGGTCAAGGGCGCCCGGGCGCACAACCTCAAGAACGTCAACGTCGTCTTTCCGCTGGGCACGTTCATCGCCGTGTGCGGTGTGTCGGGCTCGGGCAAGAGCACCCTGGTCACCGAGATCCTGTACCGCGAGATCGCCCGGCGCCTCAACGGGGCCCGCGACGAGCCGGGACCGCACGACTCGCTGACGGGGATCGACGAGATCGACAAGATCATCGAGATCGACCAGAGCGCGATCGGGCGCACCCCGCGTTCCAACCCGGCGACGTATGTCGGGCTGTTCGGACCGATCCGGGAGCTCTTTGCCGGCGTCCCCGAGTCCCGCGTGCGGGGCTATCAGCCGGGCCGCTTCAGCTTCAACGTCAAGGGCGGCCGCTGCGAGAACTGCAAGGGCGACGGGATCCTGAAGATCGAGATGCAGTTCCTGCCCGACGTGTACGTCCAGTGCGAGGTCTGCCACGGCAAGCGCTATAACCGTGAGGCGCTCGAGATCCTGTACAAGGGCCGCTCGATCTCCGACGTCCTGGAGATGACGATCGAGGAGGCCCTCGAGTTCTTCAGCCCGGTGCCGGCCATCCGGACCAAGCTCCAGACGCTGTTCGATGTCGGGCTCGGCTATGTCCACCTCGGCCAGCCAGCCACCACCCTGTCGGGCGGCGAGGCGCAGCGGGTCAAGCTGGCGACCGAGCTCTCGCGGCGGGCCACCGGCCGGACCCTGTACGTCCTCGACGAACCGACGACCGGGCTCCACTTCGCCGATGTCGAGAAGCTCCTCCAGGTCCTCCACCGGCTCGTCGATACCGGCAATACGGTCCTGGTGATCGAGCACAATCTGGACGTGATCAAGACGGCCGACTGGCTGATCGAGCTGGGGCCGGCGGGCGGCTTCCGGGGCGGCCGGATCGTGGCCGAGGGGACGCCCGAGCAGGTGGCCAAGGTCGCCGGATCGGCGACCGGCGAATACCTCGGCCGGGTGCTCCGCGGCGAACCGCTCATTCCGCTCAGTGGCCTGACCTTCGCCGACGACGCCGGGCGTTCCCTGGGCGGCCGGCGGGCGATCGGCGACGGCCTGGATGCCCGGGAGGCGATCGCCCTGCCAATCGAGCCGCCCAGGAAACGGGCCGTCAGCAGCCGGTCATGAGGCCATGACCCCGCCGGACCGGGCGGGCCCGCCGCCGACCCGCTGGTTCGGGCCGGCTCGCCACGAGCTGCCCGTGATCGACGAACGGGGGCTGGTCGCCGCGCGAGCGACCGAGGCGGCCCTCAGCCTCGCGGAGCAACGCGGCCAGGAACGCTGGGCGGCCTTCCTGCGGCCGTTGCCCGACCGCTTCCGGGACGGCGACCTGCGCGACCTGCGTGCCGCCGCGATGCGTGGCCGAGCTGCCTTCGGGCCCAAGGATTCGCTGCGCGACGTCCTGCCGGCCGGGGTGACCGAGCCGCTCCTCGACGCAGTCGATGGCCTGCTCCGGGAGCTGAATCGCTACGACCGGGCGCAGCGCTAGGCGGCGCTAGCTGCCGTCGGGGTAGCCGCCCCGATGGAGGACCATCGGAAAGTGGGGGAGGATGACCGGCGCCGGGAGGGCCGCGCGCCAGCCGTCCGGGTCGGGCGCCAAGCCGCGGAACAGCGGCGACGGCGCCACATCCGGCTCGACGATGGCCTCCAGGGTGGCCCGCAGCGCGTTGAAGCGGCCGCCGCCCACGCGTTCCCGGACGCTCGCCTCGACCGCGGCCAACC
>DATGGC010000343.1:0-6448 GCA_035308745.1 Candidatus Limnocylindrales bacterium
GCTCCCCCGACCATACGCTCGACTTTTCTCGCGTTTTGGCGATGCCACCGCCCCGACACGGCCACCGCCCCCGGCTCGGCCACCGCCCCGGCACGGCCACCGATCGTCCTCGGCAGCCGAGCAGGCCAGGCGGACCCCACGGTCAGGAACGGACGGTCAGCACCGAGTCCGCGGCGAACGGCGGAGTCACGACCACCGGCCCAGTGCCGCCGACCGGCTCGCCGGCGACGCGCCGACCGGTGGCCGGCTCGAACCACTCGACGGTCAGGCTGCCACCGCCCAGCGCACTTGGATCGATCGTCAGCGGCCGTCGCACCGGCAGGTAGGCCACGGCCAGGTTACGGGCGGTCGAGACCGCGGCGGTCACCCGGTCGAGTCCGCGTGCCTCGCCGAGGCCGGTGGTCGCGAAGGCGTGGGCCTCGTCCGGTTCGAGATCGGCCCAGGGCAAGGCCCGGAAGAAGTCGCCCCAGCGGGCCATCGCGATCGAGGCCGGGCTGCGGAGCTGGTCCTGCCAGCCCTCGCCGAAGAGCCACATCGGCTTGTTGCCGATCAGATGGCCGTTCGCCCCGCACAGCACCGACCACCACGCCTGGCGCCGGATCTGGAGCTCGGACGCATCGTGCTCGCCTTCGTAGGTGGATTCGATCAGGTAGAACGGCACGACCGGCTCGCGGTTCCAGTCGTCGATCAGCTTGCGATGGACGATCCCGTAGGTGTACGTCGGGTTGACGTCCAGCCAGTCCGCCCCGGGGAACGTGTCGAACGGCGAATCCTCGGGATGGACGTGGGCCGTGAACGGGGTGGTGATCCCGGTGCTCCGCAGGCCGTGGGCCAGGGCGTTGAGCCCATCCGCGGCGAGGCCCGGGTTCCGGTCGCCACCCATCATCCACATGATGTTGTCGAAGTGCCCGAAGCGGTGGCCCAGGTACTCGCCCCAGCTCCGGTTGCCGGCGATGCCGTTGGCCACGACTTCGTCGTACCAGCCCTCGGAGCGATTGCCGAAGCCCGGGTAGTGGGGGTTGGGGTAGCCCAGGTAGGCCGGCGCCAGGAGGACCAGGAAGCCGCGCTCGGCGATCAGCTCCAGGACGTGCTCGGCGTGGTCCATGTAGGCCGGATTGGGGGTCGTGAAGTCGCCCGGCGTGAGGAACGGCTCGTTGCCGGCCAGGTCGCGCGGCGGATCGGCCGAGAACAGGTACTCGATGATGCTGACCATGATCGTGTTGAAGCCGAGGGCCTTGCGCTCGTCGAGGTAGAGCTTCGTGCCCTCGATCGTCGTGTTGGCGATCAGCGACCAGGCGGCGTCACCCTGGAGGAGGACCGGCCGGCCGGCCGGGTCCAGGAGACGGCGCCGGTTGGGCGAGACGTGGAGCGGGAACTGGGTCGAGGCTGGGGCCGCGGGCAGCGGCTCGTCAGGCAGTGGCTCGGCCGTTGCGCCATGGTCCGCGGTCATCCCGGGTCTCCGGCGAGGCGGACCCGGTCACCGTCGGCGTCGAACAGCCGGGTTGCGCCCGGGGCGATCTGGACATGCACCGTGGCACCCTCTTCAACCTTGGTCTCGGCGTCGACCCGAATGGTGATCACGGCACCGGCCTCGACGGTCGCCGTCAGGAAGATATCGGCTCCGACCGGTTCGACCAGCTCGATCGCCGCCGGGAACGATCCGGGCGTCGATTCGCCGGTCAGGAGGAGCTCCTCCGAGCGGATCCCGATCGCGGCCGGACCGTCCTCGACGGTGGCCCCGGCCAGGCCGGCGATCTCGACCGGGAACGGGCCGGCGAACGTGCGCCGGCCGTCGGCCGTGGCGATCCGGCCGTCGAGGATGTTCATCGGCGGGCTGCCAACGAAGGAGGCTACGAACCGGTTGGCCGGCCGCCGGTACACCTCGTCGGGCGGCCCGATCTGCTGGATCAGGCCGTTGCGCATGACCACGACCCGGTCGGCCATCGTCATCGCCTCGATCTGGTCGTGGGTGACGTACACGGTCGTCCGGCCGACCCGCTTGTGGAGCCGGAGCAGCTCGGAGCGCATCTGGACCCGGAGCAGGGCGTCCAGGTTGGACAGCGGCTCGTCCATCAGGAAGGCGAGCGGCTCGCGGACGATGGCCCGGCCCAGGGCGACCCGCTGGCGCTGGCCGCCGGACAGCTCGTCGGGGTACTTGTCAAGCTCGCTGCCGATCTGGAGCAGGGCGGCCGCGACCTCGACCTTCTGGTTGACCTCGGCCTTCGGCCGGCCGGCCATCTTGAGCGGGAAGCCCAGGTTGCTGCGCACGGTCATGTGGGGGTACAGGGCGTAGTTCTGGAAGACCATGGCCACGTCGCGAGCGCTGGGCTTGAGGTAGTTGGCCAGCTTGCCCCCGATGTAGACCTCGCCGTCGGTCAGGTCCTCGAGGCCGGCGATGATCTTGAGCAGGGTGCTCTTGCCGCAGCCCGACGGGCCGAGCAGGACCACGAACTCGCCCGGCTCGATGTCCAGGTCGACCCCGCCCAGGGCGGTGATCTTGCCGTAACGCTTGGTCACGCCCAGGATCTCGATCGCGTACTGGCTGCCGGTGGCGGATTCGGGGGTCGGCGGGGCGCTGGTCATTGTTTCAATGCTCCGGCAAGGGACCTGGCCAGGAATTGGCGCTGGAGGACGAAGAAGAAGACGCCGATCGGCACCAGCGACATCACCGCCGCCGCCGACCACAGCCCGTAGTCCGCGCCGCCATGCGAGCGGAGGGCGGCGACGCCCACGGTCAGGACCTGGAGGTCGTCGCTGGAGGTGGCGATCAGGGGCCAGATGAAGCTCATGAACTGGTCGGTGAAGATGATCACGGCGAGGACCACCAGGCCGGGCTTGATCAGGGGCAGGACGATCCGGCGATAGATCCCGAACTCGCTCAGGCCGTCGAGCCGGCCGGCGTTCTCGAGGTCTTTTGGCAGGCCCAGGATGAACTGGCGCATCAGGAAGACGCCCAGCGGATTGGCCAGCGGCGGCAGGATCAGGGCGAAATAGGTATTGGTCAGGCCCATCGCGTTGACCAGCGCCCAGAGCGGCACGATCAGCGCCCCGAGGGGCACCATCAGCAGGATCAGCATGGCCAGGAAGATGGCCCGCTTGCCGGTCAGCTGGAGCTTGGCCAGGGCATAGCCGGCCATCGAGTCCATGAACACCTTGATCAAGGTGACCGTGCCGGCCACGAACAGGGTGTTGAACATCCAGCGCAGGAAGCCGGTGTCGCCCAGCAGCTTCTGGTAGTTGCCCAGGTAGGGCGGGATGGGCAGGAGCTTGGGCGGGTAGGTGAAGATCTCGGTGCTGTTCTTGAACGAGGCCAGGACCACGTAGTAGAACGGGGCCACGAGCAGGAACGTGACCACGATCAGGAAGGCGTGCTTGCCCAGCCCGCGCAGGCGCCGTCGCCGCCGGCTCCGGGTGTGCTCGGCGGCAATCGCCGCGAGCGCGCCGGGGGCGCCGTGACGGGGCTCGACCAGGGCGCTCATCAGTCCTCGCCCCGCCGCGATCGGAGCAGGCGCATCTGGGCCAGGGTCAGGGTCAGGATGGCCACGATCAGGACCAGCGAGATCGCCGCGGCGAAGCCGACCTTGTCATTGGTCCCGAAGACGTACTGCCAGACCCGGAAGATGATCGTGGTCGTGGCCGTGCCCGGCCCGCCGTTGGTCAGGACCAGCGCCGTGTCGAAGACCTGCAGGCCCCAGATCGTCGAGACGACGATCGCGAAGAACAGGATCCGGCGCATCAGCGGGATGGTCAGGTACCAGAAGCGCTTGGCCGTCGAGGCGCCGTCGAGGTCGGCCGCCTGGTACAGCTCCTGGGGCAGGCCGATGATCGCGGCCACGAAGAAGATCGCCCAGTAGCCCACGTTGCGCCACACGTCGAGGGCGGCCAGCACGCCCAGGGCCGTGTCCGAGCCGAGCCAGGTGACCGGCTGGATGCCCACGGCCCGCAGGACGTTGTCGAACAGCCCGAAGTCGACGTTGGTCAGGAACAGCCAGATCAGGCCGGCGACGACGCCCGGCACGAGGACCGGGAAGTAGACGAAGAATCGATAGGCCGCCGCCCCTCGCCCGATCCGGGCCAGGACCAGCGAGATCGCCAGGGCCCCGATCAGGATCGGCGGGATCGACAGCAGGGCGAAGGTCAGCGTGTTCTGGATCGCGGTGGTCGCCCCGACGAGCTCGGGCAGGCGCTGGAAGTTCTGGAGGCCGACGTTCGTCGTCCCGCCGACGATCCCGCCGGCCTGGGTGCTCCACCACACGGTGCCCACGACGGGCACGACCAAGAAGACGACGAAGAACAGGAACATCGGGCCCAGGAACAGCCAGGCCGTCAGCTCACGCCGGATCCGCGCCCGGCGCCGGAGCTGGCGATGTTGCGCCGGAGACAGCCGCATTCGTCGAGTGCGGCTATCTCCGATCGCGTCTGTTCCGAGGGCCATCGATCGAATCGATGGCTAGGCTGGGCTGCCCTGACGGGCGGCTGTCACAAGCCGACTTCCTGCTTGACGATCTTCTCGACGTTGGCGACCGCCTGGGCGGCGGTCTCCTTGCCGGCGTAGCAGTTCTGGATCTCGGCCTCGGCCAGGTTCTCGACGTCGCTCCACTGCGGGAAGTTCTCGAGACCGACGGCGTGGGCCTGGAAGAGGGGCAGGGCCTCGGCCAGCTGCGGCGCGCTGTTGGTGCCATAGCCCAGGGTGGCCGCATCGCTGCGGGCCGGGTAGGTCCCCGAGTTGTCGGCCCAGTAGGCGTCGCTGCTGCCGTTGGTCCACCACTTGAGGACCTCCCAGGCGAGATCCTGGTCGGCCGTCTTGGAGTTGATCATGTAGATGCTCAGGTCGTTGAAGTTCACCTGGGAGACGGGTCCGGGCGGGTACGGCAGGAGCTTCCAGGTGAAGGGGACGCTCGCCGGGAGGGCCGTCGTCGAGGCCAGGTCCGACGAGTAGATCGCCATCTTGCCGGCGGCGAAGGCCGCCGGGGCTGCGTCATAGGTGTACGTCCCGAGGGGCGGCGCGATCCCCAGCTTGAACAGGCTGGCCATCTGGTCGGTGACCTCGACCACGGCCGGCAGGTTGACGTTGGGCGACTTCAGGTCGGGCGTCAGGTACGAGCCTCCCGCGGCCCGCAGGCGCTGGTACCACTCGGCGTAGCCGCCGAGCTGGATGCCGATGCCCATGCCGTAGGTCTGGCCCTTCTTGGTCATCTTGGTGACGCAGTCGAGGAAGGCCGGGTAGGTGTCGATGAAATGCTCGTCGTAGCCGGCCGCCTGGACCATGTCCATGTTGACGAACATCGCGTCTTCGACGTGGAAGCTGATCGGCAGGCCCAGGATCTTGGGCCCGTACGACTTGATCCGGTCCATGTACTGGTACTTGGCCAGCTCGGTCGCGAACGACGGATCGGTGATCTTGGCGGTCAGGTCGCTGAAGCCGTTCTTGCTCTCGTAGTCGGGGTACGAGCTCTCGGTGGTCATGTAGATGTCGTGGGCACCTTCGGTCAGCGAGGTGTTGATCTCCTGGCTGGCGGTGTCCCACTGGTAGAGCCGGAAGTCGAAGGTGACGTTGGGGTAGATCGCGTTGAAGCCCTGGGCAATGTGCTGGTGATGGGCCACTTCGTCGCTCGACCAGGGCCCGATCAGGAAGCGGATGTTGCCCTTCAGGTCGGCCGCTGTCGGGCTGGGCTGGGGTCCGAGGCTGGCTGCCGCGGACGGCGCCCCGCCGACCGAGGGCGCCACGGTTGGCGCCGTGGTCGCGGCTGAGCTGCACGCGGCGACGATCGCCCCGGCGGCGGCCGGCGCGATCCCCAGGGCCAGCAGTCGCGTCACGAACGTGCGGCGCGACATCTGGCGGGCCAGGTAGGCGTTCGCCAGCTCCTCGGTCTGCCGTTCTATCTGCCTGTCCATCGAACCGGCCTCCTCCTCGAACGTCGCGCCAGCCGTGAGCCGGTGGAGCGCGGATCGGTGCCCCGATCCAAGCTGTTCACAAGACGTGAACACAGTCTCGGAGATCGCCCCGGCGGTTGTCAAGGACCAGAACCTTGCGATCCCGGCGCATGGATCCGGCTTGACAGGCGTCGGTCACGGGTGGCTAACTGTTCATTAATGCCGAACACTGGCAGCGTTGGGCCAGGCAGGTCCGTCCGTGAGGGAGGCATCCGAGCGATGAGTGTCGAGGCCCCGAAGCTGCCCGCCGGGTTCGCCGGGTTGCAGTACCCGATCACCCAGATCTCGCTGGCGGTGCGCGACCTCGAGGCGACGATGGCCGCCTACTACCAGGTCTTCGGCTGGGGCCCCTGGAACGTCTTCGACCACAAGCCGCCGGCCCACCACGACACCGAGCTGCGGGGCAAGCCCGAGCACTACGCCCTGCGCGGGGCCGAGGTCTACGTCGGCGACATGAACTTCGAGCTGCTCCAGCCGACCGAGGGCCCCAACCTGTGGTCCGAGTTCATCGAAG
>DATGGC010000344.1:0-3914 GCA_035308745.1 Candidatus Limnocylindrales bacterium
TGATCTTCGTCGCCGGTGGCGAGCTCACGCTGTTCGTGCCGGGCATTCTCCCGGGCAAGAGCGTGACTGAACGCCTGCAAGGCCTCAAGGCAGACCCAACGTTGTTGGGCAACGGGATGCTCAACGCGTACCTGGCCGTCCTGGTCCCCAGGCTGCGAGCCGTGTTCGCGGGCCCCCTGATCTACGCCTCACTCGCGTTCGAGCAGGTGGATTGGGAGCCCTTCGATTACGTCGGCGTTGATCACTACCGCGAAGCGCGGACCAAGGACCGCTACCTCGAGATGCTCCAACCCTTCCTGGCCACGGGCAAGCCGGTCATTGTCACGGAGTTCGGGATGCGCACATTCCGCGGTGCGGAGAGTTCGGGCGCCCTGGGCTTTGGAGTCACTGACACGACCCGGCTGTGGCTCCACACGCGGCCGCTGATCGGGCGATTCTTCCGGTCCCGCCTGAGCGGGACATTCGAGCGGGACGAAGCCATGCAGGCCCGAGAGCTCGCAGAGACCCTCGACCAGCTCGAACGGGCCGGGGTTGCCGGAGCCCTGCTGTCAACGTTCGTGACACCCGAGGCCCACACCGACGACGATCCCCCCTACGACGTCGACATGGACTCCATGTCCATCGTCAAGTCGCTGCCCGGCGGTCGACACGGGGCGTCCTACCCGGACATGGCCTGGGAGCCGAAGGAGGCCTTCGCGGTGGTCGCCCAGCACTTCGCCGGTCAGTGAGCGGGCCGCGTCGTCCTCGGTAGAGCATGAACTTTCGGCCTATTCCACGGGGTGGTGGCTGGCCATATCGTGCCTGACAACGGTAAAACATCGGTCGGCTTGATCCTCGTTCGCTAGGATGCGCGCCGCTCGGGGGGAGTGAATCGGAACAAGGCATGAAGTCGAACCTGGATAGCCTGATCTACCTGGCCGACGACCACCCAGCGAACGTGGCCCTCCTCGAGACGATCCTTGCGAAGGCCGGCTACTCGCAGGTCGTCTCCTTCGGCAATGGCAGCGCTCTGCTGGCCGGCGTCACCCTCCGCGAGCCAGACCTCATCCTGCTCGATCTCCAAATGCCGGTCATGGATGGCTACGGTGTCCTCGACGCGCTCCACTCGGAGGCCAATCCGGCCGGCTATCTGCCCGTCGTGGTCATGACTGCCGACGCCACCCATGCGGCCCGCGATCGGGCCCTCTCGAGCGGCGCGCAGGATTTCGTGACCAAGCCGTTTGACCAGGGCGAAGTCCTCCTGCGGGTCAGGAACCTGCTCGAGACCCGACGGGCCCACCAGGAGCTGCGGGCCTACAACCTCGAGCTAAAGGACGAAGTTGCCTCGACGGCGCAAACCCTCGCCAACCGGGAACAGGAATGGGCGGAGCAAGCCGCTGCCCTGAGTCACCTCGAGGCGCAGGCGACCGCCGAAGCGACGGCCCAGGCGATCTGCGATGAGCTGAGCCGGATGGCCGGTCTCACCAGCGCCTTGGTCGTCGCTCTCGATGCCGCCGGCCATGCCGTGCCCCTGGCTCGCGATATCTCGGTTGACGTCCGGATCAAGGTCAATAGCCCGTTGCCGGACGAGCTTGTCGCTGGCTGGGCCGAGCGCGTTGGCGCGGGGCCGTGGGTTGGACCGTGGGATGCCGGCTTTGGCAGCTCCCTGCGCCGGGTCGTCGGCGAGCTGCCGACCGCGATGGCCATCATCCCCCTTCGAACCAGTGCCGCCCTCCTCGGGGCGATCGTGGTCTGCACCCAATCACCCGACGGCATCCCCTACCTCGCCCGCCGGCTGCCCGTCCTCGAGTCATTCGGCGCGGTGGCCTCGGCCCTGCTCGCGCCCGGGATCCTTGCCCGCCAGCGGCGGGGTGAGGTCCGGGGCGAGCTGGAGCAGGTCCTTGCCCGGATGGCGTTCGATCCCGTGTTCCAGCGGATCGTCGACCTCCAGAGCGGCGAGGCGGTCGGCTACGAGGCCCTCACGCGCTTCCACGACGGGACCCGGCCCGATCGCCGCTTCGCGGACGCCGACGCCGTCGGACTCGGCCTGGAGCTCGAGCAGGCGTGCCTGTCGGAGGCGATCGTCCAGTCGGTTGCGCTGCCAGGGGGCTGGTTGAGCCTCAACGTCTCCCCCGACCTGCTGATCGAGCGCTCACGCCTCCAGGCCTGCCTTCGGGACGCCCGGCGACCGGCCGTCCTGGAAGTGACCGAGCACGTGCCGATCGAGGACTACCCGGCATTTCGGGCCGCGGTCGCCAGCTTCGGCTCGGATGTCCGGGTTTCCGTTGACGATGCGGGTGCCGGCTTCGCCAGCTTCCGCCACATCCTGGAGTTGCGACCGGACTTCGTGAAGCTCGACATCGGCTTGGTGCGCGACATCGATCACGACGATATCCGCCAAGCGCTGGTCGCCGGAATCGTCTACTTCGCACGAAAGAGCGGATGCGTCCTGATCGCCGAAGGCATCGAGACAAGCGGCGAGCTCGACCAGCTCCGGGCGCTCCGCGTGGACCTCGGCCAGGGCTACCTCCTGGGACGGCCCGCGAGGGTCATCCGCAATCAGGCCGGCTCGAGCACGTCGATCGCAACGGGTGCTCACCGATCACATCCGGGACGACTCCAGCCCGAGCGGACCGCCGAGGTCGTCGGACACGGCGCGGATGCCGGCCCGGGGTCGGGGGGCTGACGCGATGGCACTGACCACCGCCGCGATCATCGTGCTCTTCGCCCTCGTCGTGGCCGCTGCGATCCGGTCCGCGATCGAAGGTCGCGACCCCCTGGCTCGCGATGTCGTCCTCGTGTTCAGCTCGATGCCGTTCTACCTGGGCCTCGCCCTGTACGCCGCCGTGGCCGGCACGCCGACCGGCGTGATGGCTCCGATCATCGGGGTCCTGACCTTGGTGGCCGGCGTGCTGCTGCTCCTGCTGCCCGTCTTCTCGATCCGGCTCGTGTCGCACCTCCGTCCGGTGCCGCGCTGGCTCGTCCGCGGGTCATTCGCGCTGCTTGCCCTGGCGGTCGCGACCGCCTTTGTGCCGGCGCTCATCCCGAAACCCATGGCCACGATCCTGATCATCGGCGCATTCGGGGCGATCCAGTTCGTGGCGGCGGGGTACCTGGGCCTCGAAGCCCGGTTGCGGACCGGATCGGCCCGGATCCGGCTGGTCCTGGCGGCCCTTGCGACGGCGGCCCTGGCATCAACGGTCCTGGTGTCCGGCTTGTCGGTGGCCGGCGTGGATCCGGGCATCGTCGATGCCGGCGCCCGGAGCGCCGCGTTCCTCGCGGCGATCTGCTACGACATCGCGTTCCTGCCGCCGCGCTGGCTCAAGCGGATCTGGCAAGCCGTCGCGGCGTATGACTACAGCCAGCGCCTCCTGGCCGCTCCGCCCTCGGAGGACGAGGCGCACCTGTGGGCCCGGTTCGCGACTGCCGCTCGCGATGTCTCGGCGGCCGACGGCGTGCTCGTCGTCGAGGCAACCGTCGGCGGGGAAGGACGGATCGTTGCCGCGACGGGCGACGCCGCCGGCCTCGGCGGCACGACGTTGGCCACAGGCGTGATCGAATCGGTCGTCGGCCTCGTCGGGCGGCGGACGATGCGCCTGAACTCGGTCGGCAATCCGTGGCTCGACGCTGTGGCCGCTGGGACCGGCATCCGCTTTGGTTCGGTCACGACCTTCGCCGGCGGCGATGGCCGGCCGATCATCCTGCTCCGCCTGGCTCGCTTTGCCAGCCTGTTCGGAGCCGACGACGAGGTCCTGCTGAGTGCCTTTGGGCTGGAGACCGCGCTCCTGGTCGAGCGCCGGCGGATCCTCGCGGAACAGGAGACCCTCGCCGAGCGTCTCGCTGAGACGGTCGGAGCCCTCGAAGCCGCGAGCGCCGCCAAGAGTGACTTCCTGGCGAGCATGAGCCACGAGCTGCGGACGCCGCTCAACGCGATC
>DATGGC010000345.1:0-6343 GCA_035308745.1 Candidatus Limnocylindrales bacterium
GGCCGCTGGCTGGGCTTCGGCCTGGCCGGCTTGATCAACGTCCTGAACCCACAGCTGGTCGTCCTGGGCGGGCTTTTCGGCCGGATCTATCCCCAGGTCGGCGAGACGCTCCGGGGGGAGCTTGACCGACGTGCGCTACTATCCCGGCTGTGCATGGTCCGTGTTGTTCCCGCCGCGCTTGGAGTCGACGCCCCGCTGCTGGGTGCAGCCGAGCTCGCCTTCGAACCGCTGCTGGCCGACCCGGCCGCCTGGATGCTGACCCCTGCGAGGCGTCCGTACATCCAGTCGACTGACCAAACGAGGCCCCGATGGCAATCGCAGATCTGACCGGGCCTCAACGCAACTGCCTTGTACCAGCGTCTTGTTGCGCCCACCCTGGGCGCCCGTTGGCAAGGAGGTGATGTCAGGCGAACGTCGTCTGGAGGACCATCGCTGAAGCACATCTGAACTGTCGCCCGGGCGCGCCTCACCGGCGCCGCTCGACCCCGGCAGCCATCGTTATCCCGAAGAGGAGGAGTCTCATCTTGGATACCAGGAAAACTGCGCTAGCGCTCGTCGGCGTGGCCGCCATTCTGGGCGGCTGCTCGTCGGCAGCGACGACAGCGCCAACCGTCGCACCGACGGCCCCGCCCGTCGCGTCGACCGCTCCGACCACCGCCCCATCATCCACGGCGCCGAGCTCGGCTGCCGCTGGCGGCGGGCTGACCGTCGGATCCTTCGACGCGTCGTTCAGCGCCATGAGCCAGCTCAGCAGCGTCGTCTCGGCCGGTTCCGGCCTCGTCGGCGTGCTGATGCCTGACACCACGTCTTCGGTCCGGTGGGTCCAGTACGACGCACCGTATATCACCAAGGCGTTCACGGCCGCCGGCTATCAGACGACCGATTTCAAGATCGACAATGCCCAGGGCGTCGATGCCACTGAGCTGTCGCAGGCCCAGGCCGACATCACCGCCGGTGCCAAGGTCCTGATCATGGCCCCGAACACCAGCACGGTGGGCGGCCAGATCCAGGCCTACGCGGCCGCTCACGGCGTGGCTCTCATCAGCTACGACCGGGCGACCTTCCAGGGCACCAACACCTACTACGTCAGCTTCGACAATGTCCAGGTGGGCGAGCTGATCGGCAAGGGCTTCAACCAGTGCCTGACCGACTGGGCCGTCAAGACCCCGAAGGTCTTCACGGTTGACGGCGGCCAGGACACCGACCCGAACGCGATCGACTTCGCCAAGGGCTACAACGACGCCGTCTGGGGCCAGAAGGTTGCGCAGGTCGCAGCCGGAGCCACCAACGCCGCCGGTGCGACCCTCGTCGGCGAGCAGCTCGCCCCCGGTTGGGACAATGCCAAGGGCGGCACGATCTTCCAGCAGGCCTACACGGCCCATCCGGAGATCAACGCCACCATCGAGGCCAATGATGGTCTCGGCGGCGCCGTCATCACCGTCCTCAAGGGCAAGGGCGTTCCGCCCAAGACCATCCCGACCACGGGCCAGGATGCGTCGCTCCAGGGCATGGAATACATCCTCCAGGGCTATCAGTGCGGTTCGGTCTACAAGCCGATCTACCTCGAGGCCCAGGATGCTGTTGCCGTGGCCACCTACCTCCGCGCCGGTCAGACCCCGCCCGCGAGCCTCCTGAACGGCACCACCACCGACCCGAAGGACGCCACGATCACCGAGCCCGCGTCGCTGCTGACCCCGTACTGGGTCAATGCCGCGAACATGGAGTCGACCGTGATCAAGGACCAGTTCGTCAAGGTGACCGACCTGTGCGCCGCTGTCGGCGCGAGTGTCTGCACCGCGGCAGGCATCCAGTAATCCGACCCTGAACGCCGCGGGGTCGCCGGGCGACCGCGCCTGACGACCTCGCGGCAAACCGCCGTGTCGCCCCGCCCTGATGCGGGCGCGGCACGGCGTCTACTATCCATCCGGAGAACGAGCCTCCGGGGCCGCCGCCCGAGCAGGAAGTGGGAGTCGCATCCGTGACCGTGAGCCCATCCGCGAGCGAACCTGCAAGCCTGGCAGCGACCAGCGAGCCGCTGCTCAAGCTGCGCGGCATCAGCAAGCACTTCGGCGCCGTCCAGGCGCTCTACCAGGTCGACCTGGACCTGCCCGTCGGGCAGGTAACCGCGCTGTGCGGCGATAACGGGGCGGGCAAGTCGTGCCTGACCAAGACGATCGCCGGGATCTACCAGCCCGATGAGGGCGAGATCTTCTGGGAAGGCGGCCAGGTCCACATTCGATCCCCGAAGGACGCCGCGGCGCTCGGGATCGAGACCGTCTACCAGGACCTGGCCCTGGCCGACAACCTGGATATCGTCCAGAACATGTTCCTGGGGCGAGAACGCAAGTCCGGCGTCTTCCTCGACGAGGACGACATGGAGAAGGCCGCGGCCGAGACGCTGGCCGGCCTGCGGGTCACCACCGTGCGCTCGATCCGCCAGCCGGTCGCAACCCTGTCCGGTGGCCAGCGCCAGGCCGTGGCGGTCGCCAAGGCCGTGATGTGGAATTCCAAGCTGGTCCTGCTCGACGAGCCGACCGCCGCCCTGGGCGTCGCCCAGACCGCGATGGTCCTCGAGCTGATCCGCCGGCTCAAGGACCACGGCCTCGCGGTCATGGTCATCTCGCACAACCTCAATGACGTGTTCGAGGTCGCCGACCGGATCGCCGTGCTGCGCCTGGGCCGGATGGTCGCCCAGGACAAGATCTCCGAGTTCGACCGCGAGCGGGTCGTCGACTTCATGACCTCGGGCGGATCCAGCCGGGAGCTGGCCGCCACGAGCAGCGCCCAGAAGGCGAACTAGCGATGGCCGGTGTCGAGGATCTGCCCGGCCTGCCCGCCGACGAGTCGGAGGCCCAGGCCGCCCCGGACCTGACCGCGGCGGCGGTCGATGTCGTGCCGCCCGCCCTGGTCGCCCAGTCGATGGGCGAGTACATGCGCGCCTGGTCGGTCCGGGTGCGCGGCGGCGACGCCGGGGTGCTGCCCGTCGTCCTGGCCCTGATCGGGGTCAGCCTCGTCCTCCAGATCGTCAGCCCACGGGGACTGTTCCTGTCGCCGGGCAACCTGGTCAACCTGTTCATCCAGAGCTCGGTCTTCATCGTCCTGGCGATGAGCGAGGGATTCGTCCTGCTGCTGGGCGAGATCGACCTGTCGATCGGCTATGTCGGCGCGATCGGCGGAATCGTCGCGGCCAACTTCGTCCAGCCCGGGCTCGACTGGCCGTGGTGGATCGCGATCATCATCGGCCTGCTGGTGACCGTCGCGATCGGCCTGATCCACGGCCTGATCATCACCAAGCTGCGCCTGCCGGCCTTCGTCGTCACCCTGGCCGGCTTCCTGCTCTGGTTCGGAGTGATGATCATCCTGCTGGGCGCCGGCGGCAGCGTGCCGATCTCGAGCACGGTCCTGGTCAACCAGGAATTCCTGTACGGCATCGTCAACACGAACATCGACCCGACGCTGGGCTGGATCGGCCTGGCCGTGATCGTCGTGGTCCTCGGCGGCACCATCTGGCTGCGCGACGCGGGTCGTCGCCGGAGCGGCCTGGTCGCGCCGCCGGTCGGCCTGACCGTGGCCAAGATCGCGTTCCTGGCGGCCGCCGGGGTCGTCGTCGTCGCAATCTGCAACGTCAACCGGGGGACCTTCCTGCCGATCGCCGGCGTGCCCTGGGTCGTGCCCGTCGTCCTGGTCGTGCTCGGGGCCTGGACCATCCTCCTCGAGCGAACCCAGTTTGGGCGGCACATGTATGCGGTCGGCGGCAACGCCGAAGCCGCCCGGCGGGCCGGGATCAGCGTCGGCAACGTGCGCATCGTCGCCTTCATCCTGTGCTCGTTCACGGCGGGCATCGGCGGGATCATCTACTTGTCCTGGCAGGGCGGGATCAGCACCAATATCAACGGCGGGCAGCTGGTCCTGTATGCCGTGGCCGCCGCGGTCATCGGCGGGACGAGCCTGTTCGGTGGGCGCGGCCGGGCCATCCACGGCCTGTTGGGCGGCTTGGTCATCGGCGCCATCTACAACGGCCTGTACCTGCTCGGCCTGCCGATCCAGTGGCAGCTGATCGCGACGGGGCTGGTCCTGCTCGCCGCCGTGGCTGTCGACTCGCTCTACCGCCGGGGCTCCGCCGGGGCCTGAGCCCGGGCAGCACTGCCGTGCGAGGTCGCCGTGCGTTGCTGCTCGCCTCGGCGCTCGTCGTGTCGGCCTGTTCCGGCCCGGCCGTAAGCTCCAGCCCGAGCGGGCCGGCCTTGCCCGCCGTCCTGACCATCGACAGCCGCGGTGGACCGCCGATCCAGGTCCTGGCCGGCTCAACCGTCCTGGCCCAGGTCGCCTGCGGTGGGCACCTGACCGTCGGCCCCGACGACGCGAACATCCCGCCCCTGCCGTGGAACCTGGTCGTACGGACCGAGAGTGACCGGACGATCCTGGTCACGGGCACGATCAGCGCGTTGCCCGCCTGGCTCGTCCTGGTCGGCTCGGATGCCAGCCTGGGCTCACTCCCGGTCGACGCGCCGTCGGGCCCGCCTTGTCCGAGCTGAGCCCAGCCTGAGCCCGTCTGGCGCGGGTCAGCTGATCGAGTAGGCGATCGTCACGCTGACCTGGAGCTCCTGGGTCGCTGGCACCGTCGGGGTCGAGACCGTGCCCGGGGGTGCGGGGGCGATGGTGGTGCCATTGGTGGGGGGCACGTCCGTCGCGCCGCCCGAGCCCATCGGCATGACGCCCTCGTAGGCGCCGTAGATCCCGCCCACCTGGACGCTCATCGAGACGACGCCGCCGAGGGTGACCCCGGCATCACTCGCCGCGGCTTCGGCCTGGGCCCTGGCGTCGGCGATCGCGGCGGCGAGCGCGGTCCGCTGGGCCGCGGCCTGGTTGCTGAGGTCGGTCTTGACGCTGGCCTGGCCCGAGCCATTGACGACCAGCTCATGATCCGGGGCCAGCCCAGCGCTCCCGCCCAGGATCGGGTACGGGTAGGCGATCGCGGCGCTGCCGGCGCTGCTGCCGGCGCTGCCGGTTCCGCCGCCGGCACTGACCGGCGTCGGCGGCAAGGCTGGGCCAACCTCGTCGACGGCCGGCGCGCCCTGGGCGGGGCCGGCCTGGAGGGTCGCCGGCGTCGAGACCGGGGCAGCCGGGGTCGCCGAGCTGCAGGCGGCGACGGTCAGCATGAGCAAGGGGATCAACAGAGCGCTGCGCGACGAGACAAAGCGGACCATCGGGCTGACTCCTGGGTCGAACATCGCCGGCACGTGCGGCCGGGCTGACCCCAAGACGCCGGACCCCCGGGACAGGTTCCCGCGGGCGTTGCGTCGCACAATAGGCGGATGACGGATGCGTTCGCCGATGCCACGGCAGTGCTGCGCCGAACCCCGGATGTGCTCGGCGCGCTCCTCCTTGGCCTGCCCGAGTCGTGGACGTCGACTCCCGATGTCCCCGGCGGCTGGCAGCCGCGCGACGTCGTGGGCCACCTGATCACGGGCGAGCTGACCGACTGGATCGCCCGGACGCGGTTGATCCTCGAGCACGGTACGCGCGTCCCGTTCGAGCGCTTCGATCGACTGGCGATGCTCGAGCGCGACGCCGGGCTGACCCTCGATGAGCTCGTCGAGCGATTCGCGGCCCTCCGGGCGACCAACCTGGCCAGCCTCGAAGCGCTCGTCGGCGAGGACGATCTCGATCGACGCGGAACACATCCCGCGCTGGGCGAGGTGACCCTGGGCGAGCTCCTGGCCTCGTGGGCGGTCCACGACCTCGACCACATCGGCCAGATCTACGCCGGCCTGGCCGGCTCGCACGACGCCGCCGTCGGTCCCTGGAAGGCGTACCTGGGGATCCTCCTGCGCCGGACGGACCCGGCAGCGGTGGGTGGCTGATCGGATGCAGATCCCCAAGCCCACCGAGCTGGACAAGGCCCGCTTCCGAGCCCTGGTGCCCGACGACCCGCGGGTCGAGGTCAAACCCGTGTTCGGGAATCTGGGCGCGTTCGTGAACGGGAACATGTTCATGGGCCTGTTCGGCGCCAGCATCGGCCTGAAGCTCAATCCTGCCGACGCAGCGGCGCTCGCCCAGCTCGAGGGCAGCGGACCGTTTGGTCCAGCCGAGCGGCCGATGGCGGGCTACGTCAGCCTACCACCGGGCATGATCGAGGCCGCGGGCGCGAACGGCTGGGTCGGCCGCTCGCTCGCGTTCGTGGCGAGCCGGCCGGCCAAGCCTTCCGGCAAGCGCTAGCGGCGAGCCCATGGCCACGGAGCGCCCGTTCACGTTCCTGGCCGCCTTCCAGGGCGTGCTCGACGGCCCGGCCCTGGCCGCGGAAGCACGTCGTGCCGAGGCGATCGGCTTCACCGCGCTGGTCGTG
>DATGGC010000346.1:0-12265 GCA_035308745.1 Candidatus Limnocylindrales bacterium
CGATCCAGGCCGCCAGCGGCCTGAGCTCCAAGCCGTTCTTCCGGCCGCCGTTCGGGAAGCAGACCCCCGCCATCCGCGCGGCAGCGGCCTCGGCCGGCTTCGCCTATACCGTCCTGTGGGACGTCGAGACGAACGACGGCACGCCTTCGGCCCAGGGCGGCCCCACCGCCCAGGATATCGTCAGCCGGGTCCTGTCCCGGGTGAGCGGCGGCTCGATCGTCCATCTCCACCTGGGCGGGGTCCATACCCTCGAGGCCCTGCCGGGCATCGTCGACGGCCTGAGTCAGGCCGGCCTCGCAACGGTCACCCTGGCCGAGATGTTCGGCCACTGACGCTTCGGATCCGGCACCTGACCGGCTATCCTCGGGCCATGCTCGTCACGCCTGCGATCGTCGTAACCATGGCCGATCCCCTGGCCCAGGCCGAGCCTGAGATCGCCCGGCGCAAGAACGACCTGTACGTCGAGGCGATCACCCGCCACGGTGGCCGGCCGATCGTGCTCGACGCCCGGAGCACCGAGGCAGACCGCAGGGCCGCGTTCGGGGCAATGGCCGGCCTGCTCCTGACGGGCGGCGCGGACATCGATCCGGCGCGCTACGGCAAGCCCAACCAGGGCTCGGTCGCGATCGAGCCGGACCGCGATGCGCTGGAAGCCGCGGCCTACGCCGCCGCCAGCGAGCGAGGCGTGCCGATCCTGGGGATCTGCCGCGGCTTCCAGGCGATCAACGTGTTCAACGGCGGAACGCTGGTCCAGCACGTCGACGGCCACGTCGGCGCCGGCTGGGGCCACGGGCCGGCCAAGGAACACGCGCTGCGCCTGGTCGCCGGGTTGCGGCTCGCCCGGATCCTGTCGCCGACGAATGCCCGGGCCGGGGCGACCACGGTCAACTCGTACCACCACCAGGCGATCCGGGCAGCCGACCTGGCGCCCGGCCTGGTGGCCAGTGCCTGGGCGTCGAGCCCGGCCGGCGACCTGGTCGAAGGGTTCGAGGCGGCCGACGGCCGCTTCCTGCTGGGGGTCCAGTGCCATCCGGAGCGGACCGATTCGACGCCCGACTCCTTCGAACGCCTGTGGCGCTTCTTCGTCGACGCCTGCCGGGGCCCGATCACGGCCCGCCCGATCGGCGCCCGCTAGGACGCCTACATCCGGCCGGCGGCGATCACCCGGTCGAGGAACTGGCGGGTCCGGGCCTCGCTCGGCGCCGTGAAGATCTGACTGGGCGGTCCTTCCTCGAGGATCTGGCCTGCGTCGAGGAAGCAGACCCGGTGGGCGATGTCCCGGGCAAAGCCCATTTCGTGGGTCGCGATGATCATCGTCATCCCGCCGGTGGCCAGCTCCCGGACCACGTTGAGGACCTCGGCCACGAGCTCCGGGTCGAGCGCGCTGGTGATCTCGTCGAGGAGCAGCAGCTGGGGGTTCATGGCCAGCGCCCGGACGATCGCGACCCGCTGCTGCTGGCCGCCCGACAGCCGGTCGGGATACTCGTCGCGCTTGTCGGCCAGTCCGAACCGGGCGAGAAGCTCCGTCGCGGCGCGCTCGGCCTCGGCGCGCGGCGTGCGCAGGACCCGGCGCGGACCGAGGGTCACGTTGTTGAGGACGCTCAGGTGGGGGAACAGGTTGAACGCCTGGAAGACGATCCCGATCCCACGCCGGACCGTGTTCTCGTTCACGTCGGGCAGGGTGATATCCGTCCCGTCGATCAGGATCCGGCCGGCATCGATCGGCTCGAGCAGGTTGATGCAACGCAGCAGGGTCGACTTTCCGCTGCCCGAGGCACCGATCAGGCAGACGACCTCGTGCTCGCGGACGGCCAGGTTGATGCCGCGCAGGACCTCGAGCTGGCCGAAGCGCTTGTGCAGGCCCTCGATCCGGACGACATCGGCGCTCATCGAGCACTCGCCTGGAAGCGTCGCCGGTCGCGGACGACCAGGTAGTCGGTCAGCCGGGTCAGGGGCAGGGTGATGATCAGGAAGATCGCCGAGAGGGCCAGGTAGGGCGTGAAGTTGAAGTGCGCCTGCTGCTCGATGTTGGCCGTCCGGAAGGCCTCGACGACGCCGATGTAGGAGACCAGGACCGTGTCCTTCTGGAGCCCGATGAAGTCATTCAGGAGGGGCGGGATGACCCGCCGGACCGCCTGCGGGATGACCACGAAGCGAAGGGCCTGGAGCTGGGTCAGACCGAGCGAGCGGGCCGCGGCCGCCTGGCTGGGATGGATCGATTCGATCCCGGCTCGATAGACCTCCGAGACGTAGGCCGTGTAGACGAGGGTCAGGGCGATGACCGCCCAGAAGAACGGATCGGTGGGAACGCCGGGCAGGCCGAGGGCCGGCACGCCGAAGCCGAGCACGAAGATGATCAGGATGCTCGGCAGCCCCCGAAAGATGTCGGCGTAGGCCACCGCCAGCAGGCGGATCGGAAAGAAGACCGGCCCGGTCAGGCTGCGCAGGACGGCCAGCAGCAGGCCCAGGCCCAGGACCAGCACCTCCGCGATCAGGAACAGCTGGATGTTGGTGACGAAGGCCCCGCCGATGACCGGCAGGAAGCGCCAGAAGGTGGGGCCGTCGAAGAAGTCCTGCTGGACCAGGGGCCAGGCCGACGAGCTGCTCGCGACGGCCCAGGCAATGCCGAAGAAGACGATCGTGCTGGCGATGGCGATCAGCACCGAACGGCCGCCGTCTCGTCGACGGCGGCCGCGGGAGTTCGTCACCTGGATTGCTCGCCGGGAGCCGCAGCGGCTACTTGAGGGCCGGCGCGCCCTCGTCGTAGATCCATTTCTGGGTGATCTGGTCGAGCGTGCCGTCGGCCTTGATCGAGGCCAGGGCCTGGTTGACGCACAGGGTCAGCTTGCTGCCCTTGGCGAGCAGCACGCTGAAGTACTCCGGATCGCCCACGGTCGGCAGGTAGCCGACGATCGTGCCGCCGGTGAGCTGCGCGTCGCGCATGTAGAAGGCCGTCGGCAGGTCGACGACGATGCCGTCGATCTGCTTGGCCTGGAGGGCCTTCAGGGCGCCGTCGAGGTCGTTGTAGACGCTCGGTGCCTTGGTCGGCTGGATGTTGTCGGTGATGTAGGCGTAGCTCGTGGTGCCAACCGGGGCTCCCAGCTTGAAGGCGGCCAGGCCGGCGACCGTGGTCACCTTCGAGATCGCGTTCGACTTCAGGGCCACGACGGCCTGGTTCAGGTTGAAATAGCCGTCGCTCAGGTCAACCGCGGCGGTCCGGTCGGCGCTGTATGAGACCTGGGTCAGGTACATGTCGAACGTCTTGGGGCCCGGGGCGATCGCGCTGTTGAAGGCGACCGGCGTCCAGGCGACCTTGTCCTGGGTGAAGCCCATCGCCTTGGCCAGGGCATAGGCGACGGAGTCCTCGAAGCCCTGGCCGTTGAGCGGATCGCCGAGCTGCCAGACGGCATTCGGGGCGGTGCTCGCGTCGGGCTCGTAGTAGGGCGGATAGGCGGGATTGTCGGCACCCACCGTCAGCGTGCCGCTGGTCAGGGTCTGGATGTTGGCGCAGGCGTCAGCCGAGGGGCTGGGCGTGGCCGGCGCGGCGGACGTCGGGGCGCTCGACGGGGCCGCAACGCTCGGAGCGGCGACGCTCGGAACGGCGGTCGGCGCGCTGGTCGCCGAACCCGTACAGGCAGCCAGCAGCACGGCCGCGACGGTGGCAACGCTGAACAGGGCTTTGCGCATGGTGGGCTCCCAGCTGAAGGACTGAACGCGGCGGAGTGTAAACGACGAGGCTGGCCCTCGTCCCGGGCGGGCTCGCTCCTCGGGCCCGGCCACGCGCCCGGCCCGGGAATCGCCGAAGCGGCGTCGGGAGGAGGCTCGACGCCGCTTCGGACTCGATCGAGAAGGCGGGAGGAGGAGAGAACGCCGTCTCGACCTTGATGTGGTGGGGGCGGTTGACCGCCCGGATTCAGTTCGGACGCCGGCCCTTGCCGTCGTCGAGGCCCCAGTGGCCGCTTCGGCCCAGGTCCCGCAGGAAGAGCAACCGGTTGATCTCGCTCAACGTCCAGTGCGCCTCGCCGACCGGCAGGCCGCACAGGTAGGCCGTCAGGTTGGCCGCTTCGTCAGCCGCCAGGCCCCGCAGCAGGAGCAGGCGGTAGGTCGCCCGGGTCGCCGGGTCGTGCATCGCCGGGCCCGCCCGGTGCGTCCTGGCCGGCTTCGGAGCCGTGGAGGTGCTGGACCCAGACCCGTCCGCGGAGGCCGCCTCGGCCGCCCGCGACGAGCCCGCGGCCCGGGATGAAGCCCCGGTTGCGCGTGCCCCGCTGCGAAGACGATCGGCCATGGTCCACGTTCCGCCTGTGGCTCCTGGGTCAACGATTGATCGAGCTCGAGAATCGGCTCCTGATGCCGGTACTGTCGTCATCGGTGGTTCGCGGTTCGATAGGCCCTCGGTACCAGTCGGCCTGGTACTTGCGTCAACCGGCTCGTCGCGACGCACCCCAGCCCATCCAACCGGAACCCTCCCGAGCGATCGGATCCGCCACGACCATCGGCCATCTGGCACCCCTGACGGCCGAGCGGCGGGCGGCGTGACGCGCGAGCCGGACGTCGGATGCGCTGGCGGTGGGGCTGTCCATCTAGACTCGGCCCGTGCGCACCCGAACGATCGAGCTCCGGATCACCGCGATCGTGCTGACCGCCCTGTGGGGCCTGGGGGCGCTGTACATCCTGCTGGGCTACCGGCCCGGCGGCCCGATCGACATCGTCGTCGGCCTGGTGGCCGCCAGCCCGACCGCGGTCGGGGCGGCCGGGATCGCCTGGCCGCCCCTCGTCCGCGGCGAGCGTTCGTTCCTGGGGGTGATGGCCCTCGGAGTCGGCGCGATCCTGCTCCTGATCCCCTCGACCGGCAGCGTCCTGAACCAGGTGATCAGCGGCGGGGCCCAGACCCTCCTGCCGTCGGCCGAGGTGGCCTACCCATGGCTCCTGGCCCTCCTCGCGACGAGCATCTTCAGTGGCCTGGGCATCGCCCGCCGGACGCTGGGTGGCCGGGCCAGCCGGCGGACGCGGCTCCTCCGGGGCATCGGGGTGGGGATCGCCGCCACCTTCGTCGTGGGCGCGACCTTCACCGGCGTGGCGGTGGCCAACGACCTGGCCCTCCGCGACCGGCCGGCGGCATCGTCGCCGTTCGGGCCGACGGACCCCAATCGCCAGCCGCCGGATTGCTCCGGCTCGATCGCCACCGGCACCAGCGCCCTGCTGGCCGCCCAGCTGACGGCCACCGTTGATGGCCGGCCCATCGGCCAGATCCAGGTCTCGGGCGAGCGCAGCGGCCTGGACCTGCGCTGGACTGCCGATGTCGCCACCGACCGCTCGCTGGGCCGCTTCGGGGTGGCCCGGGTCGGGGCGCGGGCCTGGCTCCAGGCGCCGGGCGGCCCCTGGACGGCGATCCCGACGGCCGACGTGACCAACGACGAGCTCGACGGCCAGGTGCTGGCCGCGGCCCTCACCGGCGACCTGCGGGCGACGGCCGAGAACCGCGGCCTGGAGTTCATCGAGGGCGCCCGGGCTCGTCATTGCCGGATCGAGGTGGACGGACCGACGTTCGCCGCGGCGTTCCCCCAGATCGACTGGTTCGTGGGCGCCGACCCCCTCACCCATTGGCGCGGCGAGCTCGACTTCTGGCTCTTCTCCGACGGCGAGGTGGGCCAGGTCCAGGGCTCGGTCAGTGGCGAGGCCGAGCCGCTCGGCCGGAGTGGCATCGTGGGTACGATCGCGGTCACGCTCGACGCGACCGAGCGCGACCAGTTCCGTTCGATCAGCGCGCCGGCCGGCTGAGGGAGGGCAACGAAGGGCGATGACCAGTGACGATCGCGACCGGCTGAGCGCCAAGCGCGACCGAACCGCGCGCTTCTACCGGGTCGTCCGATTCCTCGAGGGACGGGGCGACCGCGGGGCGGCCCCCGAGGAGATCGCGGCCGCGGTGGGCATGTCCAAGCGCACGGTCTATCGCGACCTCAAGGCGATCGAGGAAGAGCTGCTCCTGCCGATCTGGTCCGAGGAGGGCCGCTTCGGGCTGGCCGACGGCGGCCTCCTGCCGGCGCTCAGCCTGACCCGCGAGGAGGCCATGGCAGTCTTCCTGTCGGCCCGCCTGATGGCCCGCTATGCCGATGAGTACGACCCCGACCTGGGCGCGGCCTTCCAGAAGCTGGCCGAGGGCCTGCCGCCGGTCCTCGCCCGGCACATCGTCGATTCGGTCGACCTGCTCTCGCGGCTGCGGCCGGCCGATCCCGGCCGGCGCTCGATCATCCGCAGCCTGACCGGCGCCTGGGCCGACCGGCGCGTCGTGGAGCTGCGCTACCGGTCGGGCACCTACGACGCGTCCAAGACCACCCGCCGGGCCCGAGTCCGGCCGTACCTGATCGAACCGTCACTCACGACCCGGGCGCTGTACCTGATCGGCTTTGACGAGACGATCGGCGCCGTGCGCACGTTCAAGATCGGGCGGATCGAGTCGGTCACGCCCACCGCCGACCGGTTCGAGCCGCCGCCTGAAGGCTCGATGGAAGGCTCGCTGGCCGCGGCCTGGGACATCATCTCGGACCAACCGGCCACCAATGTCCGGCTGCGCTTCTCGGCCGCCGTGGCGGGCCGCGTCCAGGAGACTCGCTGGCACCCGACCCAGGCCGTCGAGCCAGCCGCCGACGGAACCCTGGTCTGGACAGCCACGGTTTCGGGCACGGTCGAGATCCGGTCCTGGATCCTGGGCTGGGGCGCCGACGTCGAGGTCCTCGAACCGGCCGGGCTGCGCGAGGAGATCGGGAGGATCACCGCCGAGGCCGCCGCGCACTACTGAATCGGCCAGGTCGGGTACCCTAGCCGTCCAGTGCTCGCCAGCCCGAAGACACGCCGGACCCACGCGACACGTCACGGCTCCAGCGCCGTCCTGCCCGTCCTGGTCCTTGCCCTGGCCCTTGCCCTGGCCGGTGTCGGCGCCTGGCTCAGCGGAGCCCAACCCGCCCGCGCTTCGACGGCCTCGACGGCCGCCTCGATGGATACCCAGATCCTGGGCCTGATGAACAACGATCGGCAGGCGGCCGGCCTCCAGCCCCTGCGTCGCGACTCGGAGCTGGTCACCTGGTCGGCGGATCGGAGCGCCTGGATGGCCAGCCACGCCGACCTCACCCACACCAGCTGGGGCGGCGCGCCGTGCACCCTGTACTCCCGGGAGGGCCTGAGCTGGTTCGGCTGTGGCGAAGCCATCGGCGACACGACCGCGACCTTCGGGAGCAGCGCCGCCACCTTCCTCTACTCGCTCTGGAAGAACAGCCCGGAGCATGAGGCGCTGATCATGAGCAAGACGTTCAACTACGTCGGGATCGGCGTCGCCTACCGCTCGTCGAACCACACGACCTATGCCTCGATCCTGTTCCTCGAGGGACCGGACATCTCCAGGCCAACCGCGGTGCTGACCGCCCAGCAGCTCAACGGCCGCTCGATCCATTGGGCCTGGGGGGCCAGCGACCCGACGCTCCAAACGCACACGGCAGGGATTCGCGACTACGACGTCCAGATCCGGGTGGACGGCAAGGCCTGGGTCACCCTGCGCTCGAACACGACGGTGACCTCGGAGTCGACGCCCAGCGAGCGGTCGGGCAGCAAGTGGGCGCTGCGCGTCCGGGCCGAGGATCGGGCCGGCAATGCGTCGGCGTGGGTGACATCCGCCACCTTCGTCATTCCCTGATACTTCGGGCGATGCGTCGCCATCCGTTCTCCGCAACGAACCTGATCAGCGACCCGATCCACGGCTACATCGAGCTGACCAAGCGCCTCGAACCGGGCGAGTCGGCCGCCCTCGGCCTGCCCGCCGAGGCGAACGCCGAGGACGACCTCCTCGATACGACCTGGCTCCAGCGCCTGCGCCGAATCAGCCAGCTCCAGAGCGCCCGCTGGGTCTTCCCGACCGCCGAGCACAGCCGGTTCACCCACGGCCTGGGCGTGATGCACGAGGCCGGGCTGTGGGCCCGCAGCCTCTACCCGAGCCTGTCGGCGACCCTCGCCGGGCGGGGCGACCCCGTGCCGTCCGAAGGCCTGGTCGTCGAGACGCTGCGGATCGCCGGGCTGCTCCACGACGTCGGCCATGGGCCGTTCGCCCACTTCTTCGACGAGCACGTGCTGACGGCCTTCGAGGCGCCCGCCGACGCCCGCCGGCCGGGCTCCAAGCGGCTCAGCCACGAGGACCTCAGCCAGCTGATCATCGAGCGCGAGCTGGCCGGCCTGATCCGCGGCCTGCGCCGGGCGCCGGGCGCCGTCCCTGAGCGCGATGGGTTCGCGCCCGGGGAGGAGATCGATCCCCGCTGGCTGGCCTTCCTGGTCTCGAAGCCGGCCCTGGTCGATGCGGCGATGCCGGCCTGGATTCGCTGGCTCCAGCCACTGCTGTCAGGGGTCTTCACCGTCGACAACCTCGACTACGTCCGGCGCGATGCCTACCTGACCGGGGTGGCTGTCGGTCCGGTCGACGTCGAGCGGCTGCGGCGCTACACCTTCATCAGTGAGCGCGGCTTGACCCTCTACGAGTCGGGCCTGGGCGCCCTCGAGATGTTCCTCTCGGCCCGCCTGTTCATGTACGAGCAGGTCTACTTCCACCGGACCGTGCGGGCGATCGACCTGGACCTGGCCGACGCGTTCGGACCGTCCATCCGGGCGCTGGCCGGTGATGGCTCGCCGGTCGACGGCCTGGCGGCCTACGCCGACCTGGACGAGTACGCGCTCCTCCACCAGGCGGCCCGCTGGGCGCGGGGCGAATCGGTGGCCGCCCGGCCGCGGCCCGGCGACGGCCAGGTGGAGCCGGCGATCGCCGCGGCCTGGCAAGGGATCCTCCTGCGCCGGCCGACGTGGCGGGCGGTCAGCGAAGTGCGCGCCTCGTACGAAGGCGATGCGTTCCCCCAGGCGCTCGTCGAACAGCTCGGAACAAGCGAGGCGGGCCGAGTCGCGGTCGACCTGGCGATCGTCGATGCCCGGCCGGCCGAGGCGACCGCCACTGACTCGCTGCTGGCGATCGAGGGTCGCGACGGGGGCCCGGCCGCCCCGGTGAGCGAATCGCTACGCCGCCTGCCGGCCTGGTCCCTGATCGGCCGTCGCTACGAGCGGATCGCCCCGCGCGCCTGAGGGCAGGTTCCCACGCGTTGGTGGCTCGTCGGGCGTCGAGGTCGGGATTCCGGTCGGCCCGGCGGTCGATCCGCCGTCGATCCCCGTCAAACGGGCGCGGCGCTCGACTACGTGCTCGGCGACGGACTGGGTGCGGAGCTCGGGTTGGGGCTGGGGCTCTTGGTTCCGGGCGCCGGCCGAGGCGGCAGGACCAGGAGCGGGTTGATCCGGGCGATCTCGAAGGCCGGCAGCTTGGTCCGCTTGACGACGTCCGGGCGGAGGCCGAAGCGATCCGTGGCGTACGGGCTGAACAGCCCGTAGTGGAGGTGGCAGCCGGTCGCGTAGCCTGTCCGGCCCTCGTAGCCGATGAACTGGCCGGCCCTCACGACCTGGCCGACCTTGACCACGGTCTGGCTGAAGTGGGCGTAGATGCTCCGGTAGCCGTTGCCATCGTCGATCACGATGACGATCGGCAGCTCGCCCCACAGGTTGTATTTGTCTCGGCGGGTGACCGACGGCGCCAGCGACCCGATCCAGCCCATCCAGGGATCCACCTTGCGCCCGACGGCCAGGACCACGCCGGCGTGGGCGGCCCCGATCCGGTCGCCGCAGAACGTCGCGATGTCGAGGCCGTCGTGGAAGCGGACGCCGTCGACGAAGTTGTCGCCGTAGTAGTTCGGGCCAAAGCCGTTGGTGATCCGGCCGCGGGGCAACGGCCAGACGTAGCCGGTCAGGGTCGACGGGCTGGGCGCCGTGGGGAGCGGCGGCCGGCCGTGGACCGGCAGGACGGCGGCGGTCTGCGCCCCACCCCCGGCGACGCCCGGGGCCGATCCGGCGATCCCACCCGAAGCCGAGGGGTCGCCGCCGGCGCGCGGTGTCGCGGTCGCCTGGGCGACGGCCCCGGCTGGTGACGATGCGCCCAGCAGCGACGGTCCCGCGGCGATCGCGGCGGCGGCGAGCAGGACGCCAAGGGCGATCGGGACGGAGTGACGTCGCACGCCGTCGTTATACCGGAAGCGGCCGCGGCCCGTCGCGACCGGGCTGTGCTTAACTCGGCGGATGCCACCGAACCCGTTCTCAGCGCTGCTCCATGGTTCGGCCGTCGCCATCCTGGACGGCGGCCTGGGCACCGAGCTCGAGCGGCGGGGCGCGGACCTGAGCGATCCGCTGTGGTCGGCCCGGCTGCTGGCCGACGACCCCGAGGCGATCGTGGCCACCCACCTGGCCTACGTCCGGGCCGGCGCCCAGGTCCTCACGACGGCCAGCTACCAGGCAACGTTCGAGGGCTTCGCGGCTCGGGGTCTCGGCCACGATGCTGCCGCGGCCCTGATGACCCGCAGCGTGGAGCTGGCGCGCGAGGCGAGGCGCCGCTCCGGGCAGCCGGCCGTGCTCGTCGCTGCATCGATCGGGCCGTACGGGGCGATGCTGGCCGACGGATCGGAATACAGCGGTGACTACGGCTTGACGGTGGCCCAGCTGCGCGACTTCCACCGACCGCGGCTTGACGTCCTGGCCTCGAGCGGCGCCGACCTGCTGGCGCTCGAGACGGTGCCTTCGGTCGACGAGGGCCGGGCGCTGGTCGAGCTGCTGTCGGACCGGCCGGAAACGACGGCCTGGCTCAGCTTCACCTGCCGGGACGGCGCCCACACCCGTCGCGGCGATCCGGTCGAGGCGGCCTTCGACCTGGCCCGGGACGTGCCCGGGATCGTGGCCGTGGGGGTCAACTGCACGGAGCCCCAGTTCATCGCCGAGCTCACCCGGCGGGCGGCGGATCGCACGGACCTCCCGATCATCGTCTATCCCAACGGCGGCGAGCGCTGGGACGCGAGCGGCCGGCGCTGGTCCGGATCGGGGTCCGAGCCGGGCGGGATTCCGGGCCAGGTCGGCGCCTGGCTGGCGAGCGGCGCCCGGATCGTGGGCGGCTGCTGCCGGGTCGGCCCGGAGACGATCGCGGCGATCGCGGCTGTCGCCGGCCGGGGCCCCGGCTGAGCGCGCGGACGAGCGCCTTACGCTCCGCTTACATGTCGTTACGGGCCATGTCTTGAGGGTCTTCGGGCGTGGGCGGATGCTCGAGGCCGTTCATCGCAACCGGTCATCCACCAGGAAGGCAACCACCATGATCAGCAGGCTTCGCCAGCTCGGCGCTCGTCGCCTCCTCACCGCAACCCTGGCCATCGCCCTCGTCGGCGTCGTCGCCGTTCCGGTCATCTACGCCGCATCGAACCCGGCGCCCGCGTCGATCGCCGCGCCCCTGACGGCCGCCGCTGGCACCTCCGCCGGTGACGCCACCGCGGCCGCCGCGGGCCAGGTCGACGAGGCAGCCCTGACCCCCGCCGCCATTCGCCTCGGCGGGCGCCTGCTCAACCGGGTCGTCCGCGGCGACCTGACCGTCCGGGCCAAAGGCGGCTCGTTCGTCCAGGTCCATTACGAGCGGGGCACGATCAGCGCCGTGAGCGCCACGTCGATCACGATCACCGGACCCGACGGCAAGGGCGCCACCTTCGCGGTGACGGCCGCGACCAAGGTCCGCTCGCAGGGCAAGCTCGAAGCGATCGGCGACCTCAGCGTCGGCCAGAACGCCCTGGTCTTCGGGACCACCAGCAGCGGCGGCACCTACAGCGCCGTCCTGATCCACGGCGTCGTCGCCCGGCCGGCGAAGGCCCCGGCCGCCGGCAGCTCGACGGCTCCGTAGGCAGCATCCCCGAAGCGGGCGGATCGACCGGGTCGACTATCATCGGCCGGTCCGCCCGTAGCTCAGTGGATCAGAGCAGCTGACTTCGGATCAGCAGGTCGGGGGTTCGAATCCCTCCGGGCGGGCCATCCAAACCCGCGCCTCGGCTGAGGCCAATAGCGGCAGATATTCCCCGCGGGCGAGCTTGGCGGACACGATCTCGCCGTCGCGGACCCGCAAGCCACACCCGGGGGGCAAGCCTCCACGTGCCAGGAGACGGACCTCAGCACCACACGAAAGCCGAGGTGTTCGTTGCGATCGGCGGGCGGGTATCCGTAGCGCATGGAGGTCCGACAGGCGAGCACCCCGGGGTTGCCCCAGCTGCTGCCGCGGTCGACCCGCCACAAGCCGTCCTGGGGAGGCGTGAAGTCGCCCTGGGTCGTACGCGGGAAGCCCGACTCGTCCCACCAGTCCTCGCACCAGTTGAAGACGTTCCCCGCCATGTCG
>DATGGC010000347.1:0-1514 GCA_035308745.1 Candidatus Limnocylindrales bacterium
CGTCGTGGCCACCGCGGGCCATTCGGACCAGGTCGCCCGGTAGCGCAGGGTCGTGGTGTAGCCGTCCTTGGCGGTCGTCTCCTTGGTCAGGACGAACCTCGTGTTGGTCGGCTCGGGCGGAGCGGCGCGCGGATCGGGAGTTGGCGGCGCACCACCGGTGGTTGAGGCCACCGGCGTGGGTGACGTGCTCGCCGCGACCGAACCGATCGGCGACGGCGACGACGGCGCGGCCGACGTGCTCGACCCCGGATCGCTCGGCACCACTGGCCCGGCACACGCACCGATCAGGATCGCCATCGAGGCGATGACGACCAACCGGATCCGACCCCCTGCGACCATCGCGCTCCCCCGTTCCGTCCGCCGGACCCGGCAAATCCGGGCCGTGGCTCCATCAGGCTGACGATCGACGGCCGAGTCGTGTTACCGGGCTGGGCAGCCGTCCAAGGCTCCTGTTACCGGGGGGGCACGGCCAGCCGCGCCATGCTGGCGGCGAGATCCAGGCTGCCGTCATAGACGGCCCGGCCGACGATCGCGCCGATGCAACCGAGCGACCGCACGGCGAGCAGGTCGTCGACCGAGCGAATGCCGCCCGAGGCAATGATCCGGCCCAGGCCCAGTCCAACCACCCGGGTCAGCAGCTCGAGGTCCGGGCCGCCCAGGCCGCCGTCCCGCTCGATCGTCGTCACCTCGAACGTCGTGACCCCCTCGGCCGCGAGCCGGCGCAACGCAGACCCAACCGGAACTCCGGGCGCACCGTCGCGCCAGCCGTCGCCCACCGCCTCGCCGGCGCGGACATCGAGGGCGACGACGATGCGGCTCGATCCAAACGTCCGAATGAGGTCGGCCGCGAAGCCCGCCTGGCTGAGTGCTGCCGTACCCACGACCACTCGACTGGCGCCGCCGGCAAGCGTCGAGGCGACGGCGGCTCGATCGCGCAAGCCGCCGGCCACCTCGCAGGCGGCCAGCTCGCCAATCGCCGCCAACACCGCCCGGATGACGTCGCCCTGCGCCTGTCCCCCGCCACGGGCACCGTCCAGGTCCACGATATGGATCCAGCGCGCTCCGCTCGCCACGAAGCCGCGCGCCGTTTCCACGGGATCGTCGCTGAATACGGTTTCGTTGGCAAAGTCGCCGGCCCGCAGGCGGACGACCTGGCCAGCGCGCAGGTCGATCGCCGGCAGGAGCTCGAAGACGGACGACCCTGGCCCGATTGACACCCTGACCTCACCAGTTGTATCGTGCCGTATTAGCACGCTACTACGTTAGCACAGCAATACCGAACCGGCCGGAGACCACGCGACATGGCGACCACCGACGACGACTGGCGATCCGAGCATACCGACGCCCTGTTCGGGGCCATCCTCCGCCTCGAAACGCCCGACGAGGCTGCCCGCTTCTTCCGTGACCTGTGCACCCTGGGTGAGCTGCGCGACCTGGCCCAGCGCTGGGCCGTGGTCCGGATGCTCGACGAAGGGCTCCACTACGCCGAGATCTCGAAGCGGACCGGCGCCAGC
>DATGGC010000348.1:0-1858 GCA_035308745.1 Candidatus Limnocylindrales bacterium
AGGGCGTGGTTGTACGCCCGCTCGATAGCGGCCTGATCGTACTTGAACAGCCACACTCCGTAGGCGGCGACGCCGATGATCAGAAAGCGGAGGAAGCGCTCGACCGCGAACACGCGCAGGACCAGCTCGCTGCGCAGCTCCTTGCCCCGGCGGATCAGCGGCGCGGCCGCGGCCGGGCCGCTGCCGTGCTCCCCGCCGGTCACGAATGCGCCGCACCGCAGGCACCTCCAGGCGATTCCGCCCGCGGTCGGAGCCATCAGCCTGTTCCGCAGTTCCGGTTCGTCCGGGGCGTACGTCAGGTGCCCCCGGCGGGCACAGCCGAACAGGCTCCAGTCCATCTCTCGAGAATAGGACCGACCGATGAGTTAAAGGCCGCCGCGCCGTCCATTCAGACGGGAGCATCAGCCCGGGAAACGCCCGCGAAGGAGTACAAGATGACCAGTAACGCACATCCGGGCACCCGCATCCTGGGCAGCCTGGGCTCGGCAGACGGCCAGGGCGTGGTTCGCATCGAAGACCGCTACGACACCGGTATCGAGGATCTGTGGTCAGCGCTCACCGAGCCCCGCCGCCTGGCAGGCTGGCACGGCCAGGTGGAAGGCGACCTTCGTCCCGGAGGCGAGTTCCGCCTCTACCTCGAAACCGATGACGTGGAAAGCACCGGGCGCGTGGAGGCGTGCGAGCCCCCACGGCGCCTGCTGGTGACGACCAGGGAGACGGACGAGTCCTGGCGGCGGGGTCAAGGCGTGCCGCCCTTCGACTCGACCATCGAGGCCACGCTGACCGCCGACGGTGGTCAGACCATCCTGGCCATCGAGGCCCGCGGCATGCCCCTGGACGTGATCGCCTTCTTCGGAGCGGGGTGGCAGATCCACGCCGAGAACCTGGCCGCCTACCTCGCCGGGCGTGAGCGCGGCGACACCGAGGCGCGGTGGGATACGCTAGTCCCGCCCTATCAGGACCTGGCGGCCACCATCAGCTAGGCAGTGACACTTCCGTCTGGATCGAGCAGTGACCTCAGGTGATCTTCCATGTGGTCGTAGCTCGCTTCGAAGCCATCAGTCTTGTTCATGTGGTCACGGCCAGCCTGGTCGCGGAACGCCAGCCTGGTGGTCAGCGTCGTCACCCCGTGATCTTCGCGCAGTTCGGTGGACTCGACGGCCTCCACACCTGGCCACCCGTCGAACAGCCACGTCTCGACGGTCCGGGTCGGCGGCTCGACCTCCAGGTAGGTGCCGCGAAAGGAGCACTCGATCCCGTCCTCGGTGACGAAGACGATGTGGTAGTCCCCTCCGACCCGCAGGTCGATCGAGCAGACTGTCACTGTCTCGGTAAATGGAGCGAACCATTTGGTCACGTGCTCCGGCTTCGTCAAGACGTCAAAGACGAGTTGGATCGGTGCGTCGAACTCCCTGGTGAGGACGATCTCGAGATCGTTCGGGTACTCGATGCGTGCCGACCCGTGCCGGTTAGGTGCCACTGCCGCCTCCTTGTTGTAGCTCTTTGAGGTAGTCATCCATCCGATCCATCCGGTCATGCCACGCCTGCTCGTAATGGGCCAGCCACTCGTGCAACGGCCGAAGGCGCGCGGGTTCCAGGCGGTACAGCCGTCGGCGCCCCTCCGCCCGGCATGTGACGAGTCCCACCGCACGGAGCACCCGCAGGTGTTTTGAAACCTGAGGCTGGGACATCGCGAGGTCTTTCACGATCGCTCCGACGGCCTTCTCGCCGGTGTTCAGGACGTCCAGGACGTCGCGCCGCTGTGCCTCGGCGATCGCATTGAACACGTCGGACGTTGTGGGAGATCGGGCCACGGCCACATTATATGCCGATAGCGACATGTATCAGGCTCGACGCT
>DATGGC010000349.1:0-1709 GCA_035308745.1 Candidatus Limnocylindrales bacterium
CCCCTTTTCCCCATCCTCCTCCGATAGGAGCGATTCATGCTGTCTGCTGATTCGTCGCCCCGGGCGACGAAGGCCTCGGCGCGCATCTCGTACGCGCGGATCCCCGAGGTCCTGCCCATCCCGAACCTGATCGAGCTTCAGCTCGATTCGTTCCGCTGGTTCATCGCCAATGGGCTCCGGGAGCTGTTCGACGAGATCAGCCCGATCAAGGACTTCACCGGCAAGGTGATGGAGCTCCAGTTCCTGGACTACGAGTTCGGCATCCCCAAGTACACCGAGCTCGAGTGCCGGGCCAAGGACCTCACCTTCAGCCAGCCGCTGTACGTCAACGTCGAGCTCCTGATCAAGGAGACCGGCGAGATCCAGCGCCAGCGCGTGTACATGGGCGACTTCCCGGTCATGACCGACCAGGGCACGTTCATCATCAACGGCGCGGAGCGGGTCGTCGTCAGCCAGCTCGTCCGCTCGCCGGGCGTCTACTACAGCGCCACCGAGGATCCCACCAGCGGCCGGACCCTGTTCAGCGCCAAGGTCATCCCGAACCGCGGTGCCTGGCTGGAGTTCGAGACCAGCAACAAGGACCTCCTGTCGGTCAAGGTCGATCGCAAGCGCAAGATCGCGGCGACGACCCTGCTCCGGGCGGTCGGCTTCGAGACCAACGAGGAGATCGCCGGGCTGTTCACCAACGTGGACACGGACCCGGACCATCCCTACGTCGCCTCGACCCTCGACAAGGACCTGACCAAGAACCAGCACGAGGCGCTGATCGAGGTCTACAAGAAGCTCCGGCCGGGCGATCCACCCACCGGCGACAACGCCCGCCAGCTGGTCGAGAGCCTGTTCTTCAACTTCCGGCGCTACGACCTCGGCCGGGTCGGCCGCTACAAGTTCAACAAGAAGCTCGACGCCGTCACCCGGCGGATGGGCATCGAGCTCCAGCGCGAGGAGCGGACGATCACCCGCGAGGACATCGCGGCCATCGTCGGCCACCTGATCGAGCTGAACATCGAGGCCGCCAAGGCGCCCTCCGAGCAGCGCTGGGGAGCCGATGACATCGACCACCTGGGCAACCGCCGGATCCGGGCCAACGGCGAGCTGATCCAGAATGCGTTCCGGATCGGCCTGCTCCGGATGGAGCGCGTCGTCCGCGAGCGGATGACGATCCAGGAGATCGACAAGGCGACGCCCAACGCCCTGATCAACATCCGGCCGGTCGTGGCCGCCATGAAGGAATTCTTCGGCGGCAGCCAGCTCTCCCAGTTCATGGACCAGACCAACCCGCTGGCCGAGCTGACCAGCAAGCGCCGCCTGTCGGCCCTCGGCCCGGGCGGCCTGTCCCGCGAGCGGGCCGGCTTCGACGTCCGGGACGTCCACCACAGCCACTACGGCCGGATCTGCCCGATCGAGACGCCCGAGGGTCCGAACATCGGACTGATCGGGGCGCTGGCGAGCTACGCCAAGGTCAACGAGTTCGGCTTCATCGAGACCCCCTTCCGCCGCGTCTACCGCGAGGTCGACGTGGCCAGGGACGGCCACATCCTGGCCGGCCGCACCTCGGCGCGCGACTACTCCCAGGCGGGCGTGTCCGCCGGCGACGTCCTCGACGACGCCGCGGTGAAGCGGCTCCAGACCGCCGGGCTGGTCGAGGTGACGATCACGCCGTGGGTGAGCGACGACATCGTCTACCTGTCCGCCGACGAGGAGGACAA
>DATGGC010000350.1:0-2266 GCA_035308745.1 Candidatus Limnocylindrales bacterium
AGTTCCATGCCCGTCGCGACCAGAAGAAGACCGGCGTCGAGCGGGCGGTCATGCGCCTGATCGGGATGGACCTGAAGATGGAGCAGTACCGCAGGGGCGAGAAGTTCGTGGCGGCCATCGCCCGGGCCGGGGGATCCGCGGCCCTGAACCAGCTCTGGGAGGGGCCCGAGAGCCTGCCCCGCGAGGGCGAGATCGAGGCCCCCGAGCGCTGGCTGGCCCGGGTGGTCGGGACGAGGCGCGACGCTTGACCGAGCTGAACCGGATCGCCGGTCCGGGCCGCGGGCCGCATGGCGTGCCCGCCGCGATCGCCCTCAGCCCGATCCTCTCGGCCCGCTACCGCTCGCGGGATCTGGAGCGGATCCGCGCGGCGGCCCCCGGCGCGCGCCTGGTGATGGTCTCCTTCGAGGGTCTGGCCGACGGCCCGGTGGACGACGTCGAGGTCCTGCTGCGGGGCTTCCTGAGCGCCGACGCGTTCGACCGGTTGCTGGCCCGGACGCCGCGCCTGGCCTGGGTCCACTCGGCAACTGCGGGCGTGGAGCGGGTCCTGACACCCGCCAGCCGGCAGCGCGGCCTGGTGATCACCAACGCCCGGGGCGTCTTCTCGCAGCCGATCGCCGAGTACGTCCTGATGATGATCCTGGCCGTCAGCCGCCGGCTGCCCCAGCTCCTCGAGCTCCAGCGCGAGCGGACCTGGCAGCCGCTCGAGGGGGCCGAGCTGGGTGACGTGACGGTGGGTGTGGTCGGCCTTGGTTCGATCGGGCGGGCCGTCGCGCGGCTGGCCACGGCATTTGGCTGCCGGGTGATCGCGACCCGGCGACGGTCCGAGGTCGGCAGTGCGGCAGGCGCCGTTTCCGGTCCCGACGCGGGCGTTGCGTCCGACGCCGGCGACGACCTCGCGCTCTCGCGGGTGTTGGGCCCCGAAGGATTGCCCGAGCTCCTCGCCGAATCCGATTTCGTCGTCCTCGCCGCGCCGTTGACGCCGACCACCGAGAACCTGATCGACGACGCCGCCCTGGAGGCGATGAAACCGGGGGCCTGGCTGATCAATGTCGCCCGCGGCCGGCTGGTCGACGAGCGGGCCCTGCTGCGGGCCGCCCGCGAGGGCCAGATCGGCGGCGCGATTCTGGACACCTTCCGGGACGAGCCGCTGCCGGCGACCTCGCCGTTCTACGGCCTGGACAATGTGATCGTCACGCCCCACACGTCGTGGTCGAGCGGCCGGGTCCTGGACCGCTCGATGGAGCTGTTCACCACCAACCTGCGCCGGTTCGCGAAGGGCGAGCCGCTGGCCAACGTGGTCGATCCCGCCGCCGGCTACTGAGCGCCACGGCCCGTCGCCCGATCGGCGACAATCGGGCCGAATGCAGATCGCCATCGTCGGGCTTGCCGGATCGGGTAAGACCACCGTCTTCAACACCCTGACCCGGGGCCACGCCGAGACCGGTGGATTCGGCGGGATGCAGCTCAACGTCGGGGTGGTCAAGGTCCCGGACCCGCGCCTCGAGCGCCTCGCTGCGATCTTCAAGCCCAAGAAGATCGTCCAGGCCGATGTCACCTACGCCGACCTGCCCGCGCCACCTGCCTCGTCGGAGGGTCACGTCGGGACCGAGGAGCTGCCTGCCGAGCACCTCGCCCGGCTGCGCGACTCCGATGCGTTGCTTCACGTCGTACGGGCCTTCGAGGATCCCTCGGCACCGCATCCGGATGGCTCGGTCGATCCCTGGCGGGACATCGAGCGCCTCGACCTCGAGTTCGTCCTGGCCGACCTGACGATGACCGAGCGCCGGCTCGAGCGATTGAAGGCGACCGGACGCCATGGAACACCCGCCGAGCGCGAGTCGAACGAGCGCGAGGAGGCCGTCCTGACCCGGCTCCACGCCGGGTTGGTCGAAGGTGCGCCAATCCGCGACGTCGAGCTGAACGTCGACGAGGAGAAGGCCCTCCGGGGCTTCCGCTTCCTGAGCCAGAAGCCCGTCCTCGTGCTGCTCAACGTCGGCGAGAGCGACATCGCCCGCGAGTCCGCGATCGTGGCCGGGATCGCGGGAAGATACGAGCACCGCAACGCTCTGGTCGAGGCGCTCTCCGCCCGGATCGAGATGGAGCTGGGTGAGCTCGAGCCCGACGAAGCGGCTGCGTTCATGGAAGAGCTCGGGATCCACGGGTCCAGCCTGGACCGGGTGATCGCCTTGTCGTACCGGTTGCTCGGCCTGGTCAGCTTCCTGACCGCCGGTCCGGACGAGGTCCGGGCCTGGCCGATTCCGTCGGG
>DATGGC010000351.1:0-13402 GCA_035308745.1 Candidatus Limnocylindrales bacterium
GTCGGCCGATCCTGGACGGGCCGGGTGAAGATCTGGAGCAGGTAGCCCTCCTCGTCCCGGTCGGCTTCGATGCCCAGCTCCTCGAGCGTCGCGATCGGCACCCCGACATCGCCGACCCGCTCGGCCAGCCCGGCGTAATACTCGTGGGGCAGGCCCAGGAACTCGACCCCGTTGTCGCGCAGCTGGCGGACCGTCTTGACGATGTCCTCGGTGCGCAGGGCAATGTGCTGGCAACCGGGCGTCAGGTACCAGTCGAGGAACTCCTGGATCTGGCTCTTCTTCTTGCCCGTGGCAGGCTCGTTGATCGGGAACTTGATCCGGCCATTGCCGTTGGTCATGACCTTGGACATCAGGGCCGAGTACTCGGTGTGGATCACCTTGTCGTCGTAATGGATCAGCTGGGCGAAGCCGAGCACGTCGCGGTAGAAGTCGACGAAGGTGTCCATCTCGCCGAGGCCGACGTTGCCGACGCAGTGGTCGACCTCGAGCAGGCTCAGCCCGCCCGCCGCCCGGGCCGGGCGCTTGATCGGGCGATAGCCCGGCGCGAAGACGCCCTGGTAGTCGTTCCGGTCGATGAACGAGTGGACGGTCTCCCCGTAGGTCCGGATCGTGGCCCTTCGCAGGACGCCGTCGTCGCCGCCGTCGAGCTCGGTCGGGGGCAGCACGCCGATCGCGCCGCGGGCCGTCGTCTCGCGCCAGGCACTCTCGACGTCGTCCACGGCGAAGGCGATGTCGTGGACGCCGTCGCCGTGCAGCCGGACGTGCTCGGCGATCTCGCCGTCGGGGGTCAGCGGGGCGGTGAACACGAAGCGGATCCCGTTCTGGACCATGACGTAACTAGCCCGGTCGCGGACCTTCGTCTCCAGGCCGCTGAAGGCCACCGGGCCGAAGCCCCACAGGGCCCGGTAGTAGGCCGAGGCCTGGCGGGCATTGCCGACCCAGAACTCGACGTGGTCGATCCCCTTGAGGGGCAGGAAGTCGGCGGCCTGGGCGTAGGCGTCCTTGTTGACCCGGGCTCCGGCCTGGTTGGCGGTCGCGCGCGCAGCCTGGCGCTCCGCAGTCTCGGTCATGGCGGTACCGCTGCCTCCGTGTGGCAAGCTGTGGCGCGGGCCGGCACGCCAACCCGCGGTTGTGTGACTTCCGACGATACACCGACCCCGGTACCATGGCCGCCATGACCGACGACCTCGACGCCCCCGCCCAGATCGGCCGGATGGCCGCCTCGGCCGCCACCATCGCCACCCTTCGCGCCGCCATTCGGGCCGGTGAACCATGGCCGGCCGGGCCGGTCTCGGGCGACGGTCCGGAAGCCGAGTGGGGACCGCCGGAGGTGCTCGCCCACACCTCGGAGATGCTCCAGTACTGGCTGGGCGAGATCGAGCGGGTGGTGGCCGGCTCGCCCGAGCCGGTGCCCTTCGGCCGGGTGGCAACGGACCCGCTCCGGACGCTGACGATCGAGCGTGATCGGGCGCTGCCGACCGGTGAGCTGATCAGCCGGATCCAGTCGAGCGTCGTCCGCTACGCCGCCCGCCTGCCGGAGCTGACGACCGCCGACTGGCACAAGCGCGGACTCCATCCCCGGCTGGGCGAGATGACCGTCGAGGCGATGCTCCAGCGCTTCGTCGTCAGCCACCTGGAGGAGCACGCGATCCAGCTCCGGGCCGCCCTGGCGAGCTGAGCCGGGTCGCCGGCTGGGGTCGGTGCGGCGACGCAACTCCGACCACTGGACGAGGCCGACTGGTACTCCCGGCGGATGGTCCCGGCGGGGCCCGAGGGGCACAGTCGTGCTGAAGACGACGTTCGTCTTCGGTGAACTGACCGTCCAGGGCAAACCCGTCGCGAGGCGGGGACGCAAAGCCAGGGACCTCCGACTTCGTTCGGAGGCCGCCCAGCCGCCGGCGGGGATCCACGAGCTGTTGCTACGAACAGATTGGATCTCAAATGAAGAAGCTCATCACGTCGCAGGCCCTGCGGGTCCTGCTTGCTCTCGGAGCCCTGGGCAGCTCGGCTGTCGTCCTCGAGGCTGGCCGGCGCTGGTTCTAGGCCAGGCCGGAGCTCCTCTGGGTCGTTGACCCCGGACACGATCACGGACCGTCGGTTCGCCGGCGGTCCGTTTCGATTCCCGCGGGGCTGCCCTACGCGGGCTTGTGGCGTTCCTCATTGGCCAGGCTGCGCAGGATGAACATCACGTTGGCCGGGCGCTCCGCCAGGCGGCGCATGAAGTACGGGTACCACTCCCGCCCGAAGGGCACGTAGATCCGGACTCGATAGCCCGCCTTGACCAGCTGCTCCTGGAGGTCGCGCCGGACGCCGTACAGCATCTGGAACTCGAAGCGCTCGCGATCGATGTGCTCGCGCTCGACCAGGCTGGCCGCCGCCTGGATCATCCGCGGGTCGTGGGTGGCCAGGGCCGGCGAGGTGCCCGCCCGAAGGAGCCGGCCGAGGAGATCGAGGTACGACTGGTCGACCTCGGCCTTGGTCGGGAAGGCCACCGCGGCCGGCTCGCGATACGCGCCCTTGCACAGCCGGACCGGCGCCTGTTCGGCGATCAGCGCGTCGATGTCCTCCGCGCTCCGGCGGAGCGCCGCCTGGATCACCACGCCGCTGGCCGGATTGAGCGGCCGAAGGGCGCGCCACAGTTCCAGGGTGGCGTCGGTTCGCTGGTGGTCTTCCATGTCGATCCGGACGAACGCGCCGGTGCGCGCCGCGGCCTCGAAGATCCGGGCCACGTTGGCCTGGCAGAACGCGGGCGACAGGTCGAGGCCCATCTGGCTCAGCTTCAGGCTCACGTTGCCGTCCAGGCCCCGGGCGGCAAGGGCGTCGAGGACCTCGAGGTAGCGATCGGCCGCGGCCGTCGCGGCCGCCTCGGTCTGGACGGACTCACCCAGCACGTCGACCGTCGTCCGGCGGCCGCCGGCGTGCAGCCGATCGAGGGCATCGAGCGCCTCGCCCAGGGTCTGCCCGGCGACGAATCGGGCGACCATCGAGCGGGTGAACGGCAGGCGGGTCGCCAGCCGGCCGAGCGCCGGGCGGTGGGCCAGGGACAGCAGCGTCGAGCGCATCGCCCGCTCAGGCAGCTCGCGGATGGCGCTCATGTCAGCGTCCGGGTGCCTCGTTGCCAACGTGGAGCTTGAGGAAGGCGAGGATTCGCTCCCAGGCGTCGCGCCGGTTGGCGCGCTGCTCCCAACCGTGGGCCTCATCGTCGTACCAGACCACCTCGTGGTGCTTGTCCTCGATGACCAGCGCCTCGAGGATCTTCTCGCTCATCAGGGGCACGACCCGGCGGTCCTTGCGCCCGTGCATGACCAGCAGGGGGGCCTCGATCCGCTCCGCCTGGTAGACCGGCGAACCGCGCCGGAAGCCGGGCGCCGCGGCCGGATCGTCGGGGCTGCCCATCTGGCGATGGAGGTCGATCCGGCCCGGCCGGTCGCCGTGGCGATAGCTCTCGGCAATCTCCGAATCGCCGTACAGGTCCACCCCGGCTTGCCACAGGGACGGTTCCTCGACCAGGCAGCACAGGGTCAGGTAGCCGCCGTAGGAGCCGCCGTAGACCACCAGCCGGCCGTCGCACCAGGCCTGCTCGGCCAGCCAGTGGGCGGCATCGACGCAGTCGAATGCGTCAGCGTGGCCCCACTCGCCGCGATTCGCCTCGCGGAACGTCCGGCCGTAGCCGGTCGAGCCCCGGAAGTCCACGTCGAGCAGGGCGTAGCCCTCCCGGACGAGGAGCTGCTTGAACGGGTGCCACGACCGGAAGTTGTTGGCCGTCGGCCCGCCGTGGGCGAAGACGATCGCGGGGAAGCGCTCGGCGCTGCGCTGCCCGGCGGTGGCCGCCGGCCGCCACAGGTTGGCCTCGATCGGCAGGCCGTCACGGGCGGTGAACCGGACGCGCTCGGGGGCGACCCACGGATGGTGGCGGAGGACCGCCGGCAGGGAGTCGGTCAGCGCCCGCGGCCGGGCGCCTTCCTCGGCCAGGCCGGGCACCGGCAGGAACCAGGCGTCCTGCGGATGGCGCTCGTCCTCGCCGATCGCCAGGACCGATGTGCTGTCGCTCGACCAGCCGATTGGACGCCAGACGCCCGGCCAGGGCTGGATCGCCTGGGCCGGACCCGATGGCGAGCCGTCGAGGGCGGTCACGACCAGGTCCATCGTCCCGTCGTGGACCTCGACATGGGCCATCCGCCGGCCGTCCGGCGAGGGCAGTGGGGCGATCCCGAAGCCGCCCGACGGATCGCCATGATCCCGGGTGCCGCTGGTGAGGACCGTGCGCCGGCTGAGGTCCGGGCTGAGCCGGCAGACCTGGAACCAGCCATCGGCGTCGGTCAGCAGCAGCAAGCCGCCGTCCGCCAGCCAGCGCGGACCGCACTCCCAGGCGCCCCGGCTGTCGATCGGTGTCTGGGCGCCGCTGGCGATGTCCAGGATCGACACCGTCGAGCGCCAGTCGCTCGCCTCGCGCTCGGTGACCAGGGCGATGCGCTGGCCGTCGGGCGCCCAGGCCAGGTCGGCCACGTCGATGCCGGTCGCGGTGAGCGGGACCGCCTCGGCCGGCCGGGGATGGCTGGCCGGCCGGCCGCGATGCGGGAGCGGGGCGTCGATGAGCCAGACCTGGCTCCAACCGCGGCGGCGGGACAGGAATGCGATCCGCCGGCCGTCCGGGCTCCAGCGGGGATGGCTGCTGCCGGCCGGATGGGCACTGACCTCGACCTGGTGCGAGCCGTCGGCGTCGATGATCCACAGGGCGCGATCCCGGATGAACGCCAGCCGCCGGCCGTCCGCCGACCATTGCGGGTCGCTGACCGGCTTGTCCGAGGCGGTCAGCTGGATCGTGGGGCCGCCGCGCAGCGACGCCAGGAACAGCTGCCGGGCACCGCCGGCGTCCTGGCTGAAGGCGACGTAGCGCTGGCGCGGATCGAGCCGGTATTCACGCGGGGCGTCGAAGGCCGCGATCCGCTCGATCGTCAGCGGATCGGCGCCGGACGGGGCGGCCGGCTGGCCGGCGCCGGTCGGGCCGGTCACGCCGGCGGCCAGCCGGTTCGAACGCACCACGGGGCCACCATCGCCAGGTGCGAGCGGACGTGGCCGGCCAGGTCCCAGTAGGTCCAGTCCCAGCCGTCGGTCGAGCGGAAATCGGCCCGGCCGAGCTCGTGGGCCGCGGCCCGGATTCGCTGCCGGCTGACGTCCAGGCGGTGGCGGAGCTCGGCCCAGGGCAGGCCCCGCAGCGATTCGAGGTCGCGCGCGTTCCAGGCGTCGAGGCCCTCCGCCGGGCCGCTCCGCCAGCCGCCGCTCCGGAGGTGCTCTTCGATCGCGCTGGCGCCCTCCTCGAACCAGCTTCCGACGTGGGCGACGTGATCCTTGAGCGACCAGTCGGGGGTCACCGCGAAGACGTCGCGGAGCTCCGCCGGCACGCCGTCGACGAGCTGGCTGAAGGCGGCGAACACGTCGGCCTCCTCGGCCCAGAACGCATCCTGGTCGGCCTCGGGATCGCCCGATCCCAGGACCGGGTCCGGGCCGAACGGGTCGCCCTCGACCTGCCGCTCGCGGAGCCGCTCGGTCCACGGCTCGACCATGCCCAGGTGGTCGAGCTGATGCCCGTGGAGGGTCATATAGACCCAGCCCCAGGCATCGTCGCTGCGCAGGACGTCGGGCTTCAGCTGACGGGCGAGGCCGGCCAGGAGCTCCGTCGCGGCGATCAGCCGCTGGCGAATCTCGGCCGGGCCGGCCGCCTGCCACTGGTCGCGCAACGTCTCGTTGAAATGGTCGAAGTCGCCGCCGTCGAACTCCGAGTCGGCCGGCCAGCGGCCGGCTTCCAGCCCGGTTCGGGCGATCTCGACACCCAGCTCGGCCCAGCCGGCGAGGTGGGCCACGTGGTCGCGGTACGACCAGTCCGGACCGCCGGCGTCCGAGCGCGATGCGCCGCTGAGCTGCCAGGCGGCGTCGTCGAGACCGGCCCAGCTGGCCGTGAACCGATCGAAGATCGCCTGGCCGTCGGCGAAGAAGTCGCGGTCAGGAGCCCGGAAATCGAGCGCCCGAAGGTCGCCGAGCGGTGCCCGGCGCAGGTCGACGGTCAATGCCGCGGCCGGCCCGCCGGGCGATGGCCGGCCGAATCTCCGTTGCGGCCCTCGCGGTCGACCGACGCCTCGAGCTGCTCGCCGAGCTCGACCGTGCGCCGGTAGGCCGCCCAGACGGCCTCCGAGAACACCGTCCGCAGGCGCCCCGACTCGAGCTCATGGAGCGCCGCCGCGCTCGTCCCGCCGGGCGAGGTGACCATGTTCCGGAGGACCGCCGGGTGATCGCCGCTCTGCTTGGCGAAGTGCGTGCTGCCCTCCAGGGTCTCGACCACCAGGTCATGGGCCACGTGACGGGGGAAGCCGAGGTGGACGGCCGCGTCGATCAGGGCCTCCATGACCAGGAAGACGTAGGTCGGGCCGGTGCCGCTGACCGCGGTGGCCATCGCCACGAACTTCTCGTCGTCGACCTCGAGCTCGGTGCCCAGGGCCTGGAGGAGGGCGCGGGCCTGGGCTCGCTGCTCTTCGGTCGTATCCGGCGTGGCGAACCAGACGGTCATCCCGCGGCCGAGGCGGGCGGGCGTGTTGGGCATGCTCCGGACGATCCGCTGATGGCCCAGGAAGCCCTCCAGGGCGACCGTCGTGGCTCCGGCGATCACCGACAGGACGAGCTGGTTGGGGCGCAGGTGGGGACGCAGCTCGGCGCCCACCCGGCCCAGCATCTGGGGCTTGATCGCGAGCACGATGACGTCCGCCTCGTCGATCGCCTGGACGTTGCCGGGCACGGTCCGGATGCCGTATTCCCGCTCGAGCTCCTCGCGGCGCTCCTGCCGGGGGTGGCTGGCCGTGACCTGGCCAGGCTCCACCAGCTGCCCACGGAGCAGGCCGGCGATCATCGCCTCGGCCATCACCCCGGAGCCGACCGTCGCGATCCGCCGGTTCGAAAGTGGGGACATGAGCCGAGTATAGAGAACCTAGACCCCGGCGCTGCCCAGCAGGAAGAAGCGCGCAGTGGTCGTCACCCGGGCCGTCGCGAAGCCCGCGGCGAGCAGCGCGGCCTCCAGCTCCGCCGGTTGCCAGAACACCTTGACCACCCGGAACTCGCGTCCGTCCGCCAGCCGCCGCTCGCTGATCTCGGCCTCGGCGGACACCGCCTGGTCCACCGCGCCCGAGTGCGGGTCCGGTCGCGAATCGATGAACGCGAAGGTCCCGCCGGGCTTGAGCCAGCGCCGGGCGAGGCCCAGGAACTCGGCCAGCCGGGCGCGCGGGACGTGGCTCAGCCAGAAGCCGCAGAACAGGGCGTCGACCGGCCGGTCGGGCTCGGTCCAGGCGTCCCGGACGTGGATGTGGGCCCGCAGGCCGTGAGCCAGGAGCCGCTCCCGGGCGCGGTCGAGGGGCGGCTCGACGGCGTCGTAGATCGACAGGACGCCCTTGCCGGCCAGCAGCGTCGACCACCAGCCGGTGCCCGCCGCCAGCTCGACGATCTCGCCGTGCAGGGGAAGGGCGTCGAGCCAGACCGTCGCCGCATCGAGGTCCGCGTTCCAGGCCAGGTCGTGGACCGGTCCCCGCGAGTAGCGGCCGCGACGCAGGTACCAATCGTCGTATTCGGGGGCCCGGGCGGCGTAGTAGGCCTGCATCTCGGGCCCCAGGTCGTCGGGTGCCGGCCCGGGCGCCGGCTGGGCAACGGCCGAGGTTCCGGCGAGGGCCGCCGAGCGTTCGGCCAGGGCGCTCTTCAGCCGGAAGCGCAGGAAGCCGTTGTCGCCCGCCTTGCCGATGCAGTCCGGGCACAGCTGGGCGTAGCCCTCGAGGTCATCCGCCGCCCGGACCGCATGAGGCGTGCCACACCACAGGCAGTCGAACGACGCCCGGAAGACCACCGCCTAGCCGACCCGCAGCCAGCTGCCCAGCGGACCGCTGCCGGCAAAGCCCTCGGGATCGAAGAGCTCGGCCAGCAGCTCGACCCCGTCGATCACCCGGGGCCCGGGCCGGCTGAAGTAGGCCGACCCGTCGACCAGCACGACCTGGCCCTCGCGCACCGCGGCCAGGTCCTGCCAGCCGGACGGGCGTGCGGCTCGCCGCCAGGCGGCAAGGCCGTCGTCGACGTGGAAGCCGCAGGGCATCAGGACGAGCAGCTCCGGATCCACTTCGCGGACGGCCGTCCACGTTGTTTCGACGGATCGGTCGCCTTCGGCACCGAGGAGATCCCAGGCACCGGCTCGGCGGATCTGCTCGGGCACCCAGTGGCCGGTCGCGAACGGCGGATCGAGCCACTCGAGGCCCACCACCCGCCGGGCGGCCCGGCCGGCCGCGCGACGTTCGGCGACGCGGGTCTCGACGATGCCCAGCCGCTCGCGCAGGTCGCCGACCACCTCGACCGCCTCGTCCTCGGCGTCGGTCATCGCGCCGACGGTGGCGATCGTGTTGAAGATGCCCTCGATGCTGGTCGGCTCCAGGGAGACGACCGTGATCTCGGCGTCGATCCGGCGGGCCACCTCGTTGACCTCCTGGTAGCCGACCGCGCAGACGGTGCACAGCTCCTGGGTCAGGATCAGGTCCGGCTCGGCGGCGGCCATCGCCGCTTCATCCAGGGCGTACAGCGACGAGCCGCCGTGGACGGAGCGCTCGACCAGGCGATGGATCTCCCGACTCGACGCGTCGGCCAGCTCGTGGACGCTGCTGGTCATGACGGGGATCCCGGCGATCTCCGGCGGCCAGTCGCATTCGTGGGTGATCCCGACCAGCTCGTCGCCGAGGCCCAGGGCGCACACGATCTCGGTGGCCGAAGGCAGGAGCGAGACGATCCGCATGATCCCCGGGTCGGGACGCCAGCGTGCGCGCTGCCGGTCAGCGCGGAGCGGCCCCGCCTAGCGCGGCTTGGCCGCGTCCATCGCGATCCGGGCAGCCTCGCGGTTGCTGAACCAGGTCGCGTCGATGGTCGTGTAGTTGGCCCATTCGGCCGGCAGGGACTCCTCGGGGAAGATCGCGTTGACCGGGCATTCCGGCTCGCAGGCCCCGCAGTCGATGCACTCGTTGGGATCGATGAACAGCTTCCGGTCGACCCCTTCCTCGAAATGGATGCAGTCGACGGGACAGACGGAAACGCACGACTGGTCGATCACGTCGACGCACGGCTCCGCGATCACGTAGGTCATCCGGCTCTCCACTCCTGACTGGGTCGAATCGAGGCGGGCATCAGGGTAGCATTCCGGGCGTCACGAAGCGGATCGACGCCTGCATTCCCTTGGCCCAATGGCCGGGAATATGGCAGCCGACCAGGAGCGGGCCGGGGTTCGCGGGCACGGTCCACAGGACGTTCATGAGCTGGCCGGACTGGACCACGATCCGCAGCCCGGCGGTCGCGGCGGGGACCGTCACCAGCGGTGTCGGGCCGGGCGGCGGATTGGCGGCCGCCGCCTCGGCGGCCTCCCAGGCATCCTGGACCTGGGGATCGCCGATGACCACCTCGTGGACATCGAGCCCGCCGTTGATCACGTGCAGGAGGACTGTCTCGCCGGGCACCAGGTCGATCTCGCCCGGCTCGAATGAGTAATCCTTGGCGATGATGTTGACGTCGCGCGGCGTGGCCGCGGTGCCCGGCGAGATCGGCGGCGTGGCGGCCGCATCGCCGCTGCAGGCGGCCAGCGCCAGGGCCACGAGGAGCGTCCCGCCGAGGATCCCCGGCAGACCGCTCGACCACCTGTTCCGAACTGTGCGCACGCCGGCAGTCTAAAAGGTCGCCCACCTTGACACCGGTGGCCGATATTCGGCACAGTGCCGGCCATCCCGGACGTCCGCCGCAACGCTCCGGCGCCGATCCTGCTCTGCGAGGCACCGCTTGGCGATCCCATCCCTGCCCGAGGGTTCGACCGATGCCGCGGCGCGCCCCGCGCAGCCCGCGGCGCACGGTGGCCCGCCGGCCTCGGCCGTCCGTCTCGAAGGCGTCGTCAAGCGCTACGGCGACGTCGAGGCGGTCGCCGGGATCGACCTCGACGTTGGCGACGGCGAGTTCTTCTCGATGCTCGGGCCGTCTGGCTCAGGCAAGACCACGACCCTCCGGATGATCGCCGGGTTCGAGCTGCCGACGAGCGGCCGGATCCTGCTCAGCGGCCAGGACGTCAGCAACAAGGCGCCGTTCGAGCGCGACGTCAACACCGTCTTCCAGGATTACGCCCTGTTCCCGCACATGAACGTCGGCCAGAACGTGGCCTACGGCCTGGTGATCCGCAAGGTGCCGGCCGCCCAGCGTCGCGAGCGGGTGGCGGATGCCCTGCGGATGGTGCGCCTGGAGGGCTTCGACGCCCGGCGCCCGTCACAGCTCTCCGGCGGCCAGCGCCAGCGCGTCGCCCTGGCCCGGGCACTCGTCAACCGGCCCAAGGTGCTGCTCCTCGACGAGCCCCTCGGCGCGCTCGACCTGAAGCTGCGCGAGGAGATGCAGATCGAGCTGAAGGCCATCCAGCACGCGGTCGGGATCACCTTCATCTACGTCACCCACGACCAGGAAGAGGCCCTGACGATGAGCGACCGGATCGCCGTCTTCAGCCAGGGCCGGATCGAGCAGGTCGGCTCACCGGCCGAGGTCTACGAGCGGCCGCTGACCGAGTTCGTGGCGGGCTTCGTGGGCACCTCCAACCTGCTCCGGGGCGAGGTCGCCGAGCGCGTCTTCGGGACGAGCGGGACATTCACGGTCCGGCCTGAGAAGATCCGCCTGGCCGAGCCCGGAACCGTGGTCGGGGCGGACGAGATCGGGATCGACGGCCGGATCCGGGAGGTCGTCTACCTCGGCTCGGACACCCGCTACTACGTCGCCCTCGACGCCGGCTCCGAGCTGGTGGTCACCCAGCAGAACCTGGCCACCTCATCGATGGAAGCCCTGGCGGCCGAGGGCCGCCCAACGCGCCTGATCTGGAAGCGGATTCACAGCCTGCCGATTTCGGCCTGAGCGATCTGGAGGAGGAGCAATGAGGCAGCGGACGGGATTGACCCTGCTGGCCACGGCCGGCCTGCTGGTGGGTGCCTGTACGAGCGGAGCCACGACGGCCCCGGTCGTGACGACGGCACCCACGGCGGCCGGCGCGAGCAGCGCGCCAAGCACGGCACCAAGCTCGGCGGCGGCCTCGCCCACCGGCGGGCCGAGCGCCAACCTGCCCCAGTCGATCGGCAAGGGCGAGGGCAGCCTGAACATCATCGTCTGGCCGGGTTACGCCGAGGACGGCTCGGACGTCAAGGAATACGACTGGGTCCACCCGTTCGAGGCCGCCAACCCCGATTGCGGCACGGTCAACGTCAAGCCGGCCAACACCTCGGACGAGATGGTGACCCTGATGCGCCAGGGCGGCGGGACGGTCTATGACGGCGTGTCGGCCTCGGGCGATGCGACCAACCGGCTGATCGCCAATGGCGACGTGGCCGAGATCAACGTCAACCTCCTGCCCGACTTCCAGAACATCGCCCCGTTCCTCCAGTCGCCGGCCCACAACACCGTCGACGGCAAGCACTACGGCGTCTCCCACGGCTGGGGCGGCAACACCCTGATGTACCGGACCGACCTGGTCTCGCCGGCGCCAACCAGCTGGGCGTCGGTCTTCGACCCGACGGCCTCCAAGCCGTACCAGGGCAAGATCACCGACTACGACAGCCCGATCTACATCGCCGACGCGGCGCTCTACCTCAAGACCGCCCAGCCGGCCCTGGGGATCACCGACCCGTATGAGCTGACCCAGCCCCAGTTCGACGCCGCCGTCGCCCTGCTCACGGCCCAGCAGCCGTGGGTCGCCAAGTACTGGTCGCTGTACTCCGACGAGATCACCAACTTCACCAATGGATCGACGATCATCGGCACCACCTGGCCGTACCAGGTCAACACCCTCAAGGCGTCGAACGTCAAGGTCGAGGCCGTCGTGCCGACCGAAGGGATGACCGGCTGGGCGGACACCTGGATGATGTCGTCCCACGCTCAGCACCCCAATTGCATGTACAAGTGGATGGCCTGGATGATCACGCCCAAGGTCCAGGCCGAGGTCGCCGAGTACTTCGGCGAGGCCCCGGCCAACCCGCAGGCCTGCTCGATCCTGGACGTCGGCTATGGCTCCTACGGGGTCAAGAACTTCTGCACCCTGTACCACGTCAACGACCCGGCCTTCTACAACGCGATCAGCTTCTGGAAGACGCCGCTGGCCGACTGCGGCGACAGCCGGGGCACGACCTGCGTCGACTACTCCAAGTGGGCGACCGCCTGGACCGCGATCAAGGGCTGACGAGGCCCTCGAGGAATCGGGCGATGGGCTGAGCGCTCATCGCCCGAGCTCCAACCGTGACCACCGGCACCAGCTCGCTGCCGCCTGAGGGCGCCCGGCGTCGGTTCCTGGCCGCCCTCTATCGGCGCACGCCCGCCCAGCTGCTGATCCTGCTCGCGCCGCCCGTGGGCTGGTTCGGGGCGGTCTACCTCGGCTCGCTGGCGATCCTGCTGCTGAGCGCGTTCTGGTACCTCAATCCAAGCACGTCGGCGGTGGTCCACGACTTCAGCCTGAACAACTTCAAGGACCTGGTCAACGACCCGGTCAACCGGACGATCGTGGTCCGGACCGTCACGATCGCCCTGGCGGTCACGGCCACGGACATGCTCCTGGCCTTCCCGATCGCCTGGTTCATGGCCCGGGTCGCCTCGCCCCGGGTCCGCTCGCTGCTGTTCATGGGCGTCCTGCTGCCGCTCTGGTCGAACTACCTCGTCCGGGTCTTTGCCTGGCGGATCATCCTGGCCAAGGGCGGCCCGCTCGACGGCCTGCTCGGCCTGGCCGGGCTCCAGGGTCCGGGCTTCTCCGACGTCTCGACCTGGCTTGTCTTCAGCTACCTCTGGCTGCCGTACATGATCCTGCCCATCTTCGCGGGCTTCGAGCGGATCCCCGGCTCGCTGTTCGAGGCCTCGGCCGACCTGGGCGGGCGGGGCGCGGTCACCTTCCGGCGGGTGGTCCTGCCGCTGGTCCTGCCGGCGCTGGCCGCAGGCTCGATCTTCACCTTCTCGCTGACCCTGGGCGACTACATCACGCCAACCCTGGTGGCCAAGAACCAGTTCATCGGCAACGTGATCTACGTCAACCAGGGCGTCGCCAACAACGTCCCGTTCGCGGCGACCTTCGCCCTGGTGCCGATCGGGATCATGGCCATCTACCTGCTGATTGCCCGGCGCCTGGGCGCCTTCGACGCGCTGTGAAATCGCGCGGCTCGATCTGGCTCCGGCTGGCCACGATCGCCATCCTGGCGTTCCTGTACGTGCCCCTGCTGATCATCGTCCTGTACGCCTTCGACACGGACAAGACCCAGGCCTGGCCGATCCAGGGCCTGACCCTCGACTGGATCGGCGTCGCCATGGGCAACGGCGACGTGCGGGATTCGCTGGTCCTCTC
>DATGGC010000352.1:0-6828 GCA_035308745.1 Candidatus Limnocylindrales bacterium
CGACCTGGTTCCGACCCGGGAGCAGTACCAGCTCGAGCCGTTCATCACCGTCAATGTCGCCGCCGGTGGCCCGTCGGCCGTGACCGAGACGGAGATCTACCGGGTCCTGCCCCTCCCGAGTCACCCCTGTCCCTGAGCCCCGGGCCCTCGTTTGACGCTCCCGGAGCGCGGACCTAGGCTGGGTGGACCGAGCTCGAACCCTGCCATCCGGAGCACGCGTGGACAACACCCCAGGCCAGCCCGGTTCCGCGCCTGCCGGAACCTTGCCGCGGATGGCCATGCCCTCGGCGATCACGGGCTGGATCCGACTGGGCACCGTGGACGCCCAACTGGCGGCCCTGGCCTCGACCATGATCGAACATGGCCTGCCCCTCGTGGTGGCTGCCCGGAGCGACGCCTCGGCCGCCGGCTGGGCGGGGCCGAAGGTTCGCATCTCGCTTGGCGAGATCCTGCTGACCTGCGCCCTGCCGCCCGCGACCGGCACGCACAGCCCGGCACCGCTGACCGTCGACGCGGGCACCCTCGAGGCAGTCCTGGCGCGGATGCCGGCCCTGAGCCTCGAGGCGGCCGATGAGACCGGCGCCCGGCTCGCGCTGGTCATGGTCCTGGGCGTGGACGAGCACGCGAACGCCTGGCGGGTGCAGGCCGCCCACCTCCTGCGACCGCCGCTGCGCGACGGGCACGGGCACCTCCAGCGCCAGGGTCCGGCGGTCCTCGCGACGTGGGATCCGAACCTCAAGCGATTCGAGCACTTCTGGTGGGCGGTCCTGCCCGAGCTGGCGGGCCTGATCGACCGCCGGGCCGGCGACCTCGATGCCGAGATCGGCGCCCGGAGCGACCTCCTGGCCGGCCTGGTCGCCCACCGGGTGGACGATCCCGGCACGGTCCGCCTGGCGATCGAGGCCGCCCGGGGCGCCGATTCCGTCACAGCCAAGCACCACTGACCACCAACGATTCCGTGCCCAACCCCAGCGAGGAACCAGCGAGGAACTGATGCCAACGGACCGCAGCCAGCCTGCCCCCAATCACGACGAATTCGATCAGGCCGGCGGCGCCGATCGGGTTGGACCGCCCGCCGCGCGGACGATCGGTGAGCTGCGCGCTTCAGGCTGGCGCTCACGGAGCGTCAAGGCCGAGCTCCGATCGAACCTGCTCGCCCGGCTCGGCGAGGGCCGGACCGTGCTTCCGGGCGTGATCGGCTATGCCGATACGGTCCTGCCGGCCCTGGAGAACGCGATCCTCGCCGGCCAGGATCTCGTCTTCCTCGGGGAGCGCGGCCAGGGCAAGACCCGGATGGCCCGCCTCCTCGTGGGCCTGCTCGATCCCTGGTTGCCGATCGTCGCCGGCGGCGAGCTCAACGACGATCCCTTCGGCCCGATCAGCCCGGGGGCCCGGGCCCTGGTCGCCGAGGGCGCCGACGAGACCCCGATCAGCTGGCTGCCTCGCGACCGGCGCTACAGCGAAAAGCTGGCGACGCCGGACATCACGATCGCCGACCTGATCGGCGAGGTCGATCCGATCCGGGTCGCCGAGGGCCGCTACCTGTCCGACGAGCTGGTGATCCACTACGGCCTGATCCCGCGCGCCAACCGGGGAATCTTTGCCCTCAACGAGCTGCCCGACCTGGCCGAGCGGATCCAGGTCGGCCTGCTCAACATCCTCGAGGAGCGCGACGTCCAGGTCCGTGGCTTCACGATTCGCCTGCCGCTCGACCTGTTCGTCGTGGCCAGCGCCAACCCCGAGGACTACACCAGCCGAGGCCGGATCATCACGCCCCTGAAGGATCGCCTTGGTTCGCAGATCCGGACGCACTACCCGCGGACCCTCGAGGACGAGATCGCGATCGTCCGCCAGGAGAAGGTCGGCTTCCCGCTCGAGGAGGGCGTGCCGGTGGTCCACGTCCCGCCGTTCATCGAGGAGATCGTGGCCGAGCTGACCCACCTGGCCCGGCGCTCGGGCGAGATCAGCCAGCGCTCGGGCGTCAGCGTCCGGGTCTCGGTCGCCAACCTGGAGGTCCTGGAGGCCGCAGCCCTGAAGCGCGCGGTCCGCCTGGGCGAGCCGGCGGCGGCCCCCCGGATCAGCGACCTGGCCGCCGTGGTGGCCTCGACGGCAGGCAAGATCGAGCTCGAATCGGCAGGCGACGAATCGCCGGAGGATCGGATCGTCGAACGGCTGATCACCAAGGCCGTCTATGCCACGTTCAACCGGCGGATCTCGATCGACGACCTCGAGCCCCTGGTCAGCGCCTTCGAGGATGGCCTGACCCTCGAGACGGGCGACGCTGTCCACTCCGCCGAATACGTCCGCTGGGCGAGCGAGGTCCCCGGGCTGGCCGACGCGATCCGGCGGACTGGCGTCCTGGCGACGGCCGAGGAGCCGGCCGGGGCGCACGGAGCCGCCGGCCAGCGGGCGACCCGCAGCGCCCTTCGCGGCCCGGCGTCCGAGGCCGCCCTGGTCGCTTCGGCGATCGAGTTCCTGCTCGAGGGCCTCCATCTCGCCCGGCGCCTGAACAAGGACCGCCTGGGCGGCGCCGTGCTGTACCGCCGATGACGTCCTGGACCCCGGATCCGCGTGACCTGGACGACCCAGCGCCGGCGCGTCCGACGCGGACCGGTGGGGGGGACGCCGGTCCAGCGGGCGGCTCCGCGGGACCCTTTGCCCGGCAGGCCCGCTTCGGGCGCTGGGACGGCAGCCAGCTGCTGCCCGACCTGTCGGCCGACGAGCTCATCGATGCCCTGACCGACGACGTCATGGCCGACGGCGACCTGGGCGAGGCGCTGCGCCGGCTGATGGAACGCGGCTGGCGATCCGCGGACCGCGATCGGGGCGACCTGGCCGGCCTGGAGGCCCTCCGCGAGCGGCTCCGGGCACGGCGCGACGAGCTCCTCGGCCGCTATCACCTGGGCGACGTGCTGGCCGACGTGCGAGCCGAGCTGAAGGAGATCGTGGAGACCGAACGGGCCGGGATCGAGGCCCGTCTCGCGGGCTCGGCGGATGGACCGGCGGCGCCCTCGCCCGAGCTCGCCGAGCTGCTCAACCAGACCATCGCAAAGCGCCTTGACCGGCTGGACGCGCTGCCCGACGACGTCGGCGACCAGGTCCGGGCGCTCGAGGACTACGACTTCCTCGACGGCGGCGCCCGGGAGCGCTTCGAGGCCCTGGTGGAACGGCTGCGACGCTCGGTCCTGGACCGCTACGCGGCGGGCATGGCGGATGCTGTCCGGAGCATGAGCCCGGAGGACCTGGCGGCGAATCGGGCGATGGTCCGGGATCTCGATCGGCTGCTCCAGGAGCACCTCGCCGGGGGCGAACCCGATCCCTCGGAGTTCCTCGCCCAGCACGGCAGCTTCTTCCCGGGGGCGACGACCGTCGAGCAGATCATCGAGCAGCTGGCCCAGCGGATGTCGGCGATGCAGTCGCTCCTGCGCTCCCTGACCGCGGCCCAGCGCTCGGAGCTCAACTCGCTCGTCGACGGGCTGCTCCGCGACGATCGCCTGCGCTGGGATCTGGCCCAGCTCGCGGCCACCCTCGACCAGGTCCTGCCCGAAGGCCTGGGCGATCGGTTCCGGTTCAGCGGCGACGAGGAGCTTGGCCTCGAAGGCGCCCTCGGCCAGCTCGAAACCCTGGGCCGCCTCGAGGCGCTCGAGGCTCGCCTCGACGACGTCGGTACCCCCGGCGACCTGGCCGGCATCGACCGCGAGGACCTGCGCGAGCTGGCCGGCGAGGATGCCGTCCGCGACCTCGATCGGCTCGACGAGATCACCGCCCGCCTCGAAGCCGCGGGCTACCTGACGAGGACCGGCGAGCGGCTCGAGCTGACCCCGCGCGGCAGCCGCCGGATCGGCCAGAAGGTCCTCAATGACCTCTTCGCCCGGCTGCGTCGGGACGCCTTCGGCGAGCATCGCGTCGACCGGGCCGGACGCGGCTCGGAACGCAGCGAGGGGACCAAGCCGTTCGAGTTCGGCGATGCGTTCGACCTGGACCTGCGCGAGACCCTGGCCAATGCCCTGACCCGCCCGGAGAACGCGCCATCCGCCGACCGCGGGCGGGGGATCCGCCTGGTCGCGGACGATTTCGCCGTCCACCGCACGGAAGAGTCGACCCGGACCGCAACGGTCCTGCTCGTGGACATGAGCCGCTCGATGCTCCTGCGGGGCTGTTTCGTTGCGGCCAAGAAGGTCGCCGTTGCGCTCGATACCCTGATCCGGACCCAGTACCCGCGCGACGACCTGACCGTGATCGGCTTTGCCTACTACGCCCGCGAGATCCGGCCCGGGACGCTGGCCGAGCTCTCCTGGCACGGCTATGAGTACGGCACGAACCTCCAGCACGGCCTGCTCCTGGCCCGCCGGATCCTGGCCCGCAGCGGTGCCGCCAACCGGCAGGTCGTGGTGATCACCGATGGCGAGCCGACCGCCCACTTCGAGAATGGCCAGGTCGAGTTCAACTATCCGCCCACCCGCCAGACGATCCAGGCCACCCTGCGCGAGGTCCAGCGCTGCACCAAGGCGGGGATCACGATCAACACGTTCATGCTCGAGCGATCCCGGGCGCTGACCGAGTTCGTGGCCCACATCACCCGGCTCAACCGGGGCCGGGCATTCTTCGCCGAGCCGGAGCACCTGGGCGAATACGTCCTGGTCGATTTCGTCCGCGGCCGGACCGAGCACCGCCGGGACTGAGCCCGCATAGAATCGCCATCCAGTCGACGAACACCATCAAGCGGAGAGTCCAGATGCCCAGCGTTGCCGCTTCCGTCGCCGAGCTGCTCGGCCTGATCGCGCCCGCGGCCACCGTCAGCGACGGCCGGCTGGTGATCGCCGACGAGGCCGCGTTCCGCGCGACGACGATCCGCGACCTGGCCTGGACGGCGGCGTTCTCGTCGGACGAGCCGACGGTCGAGGCGGCCCGCTGGCTGGTCTGGGAGGCGAGCCTCGAGCTGGGTGCCCATTCGGCCAGCATCCAGGACCTGTACCTGGCCCGCTCCCGGGGCGAAGTCCACGGCTTCACCGTCCCGGCGATCAACCTGCGCGCCCAGACCTTCGACATGGCTCGCACGATCTTCCAGACGGCGGCCGCCGGTGGGGTAGGGGCCGTGATCCTCGAGCTGGCCCGCAGCGAGCAGACCTATACGTACCAGCGCCCGGCCGAGTACGCGACGAGCGTCCTCGCCGGGGCGATCGCCGCCAACTGGCAGCACCCCGTCTTCATCCAGGGCGATCACTACCAGTTCAACGCCGCCAAGTACAAGGTCGACCCGGAGAAGATGACCGAGGAGATCCGGGCCGCCTGCCGCCAGGCGATCACGGTCGGCTACCGCAACATCGACATCGACAGCTCGACCCTCGTCGACCTCAGCCAGCCCAACGTCGACGCCGAGCAGCGCGCGAACTATGAGCGAGCCGCCGAGCTGACGGCGCTGATCCGGGAGCTCGAGCCGGAGGGCATCACGATCAGCGTCGGCGGCGAGATCGGCGAGGTCGGCAAGCAGAACTCGACTGAGCCTGAGCTGCGGGCCTACCTCGAGGGCTTCCGGGCCGAGCTCGAGCGACGTCGTCCCGGGGCGGTCGGGATCAGCAAGGTCAGCCTCCAGACCGGCACCAGCCACGGTGGCATCCCGCTGCCCGACGGCACGATCGCCGCGGTCAAGCTCGACTTCGAGGTGATCCGCCACCTGGGCGTGGTGGCCCGCGAGTACGGCCTGGCCGGCGCGGTGCAGCATGGTGCAAGCACCCTGCCCGACGAGCTCTTCCACCACTTCCCGGCGGTCGAGACGGCCGAGATCCACCTGGCGACCGGCTTCCAGAACGCGCTCTTCGACAACCCGGCGTTTCCGGCGACCCTGACCAAGGCGATCGATGCCTGGTGCTACAGCGACGCGGCCGACGAGCGCAAGCCCGGCCAGACCGATGAGCAGTTCGTGTACACCACCCGCAAGAAGGCCATCGGCCCGTTCAAGCGCGAGCTGTGGGACCTGCCCGAGAAGGACCAGATCCTGGCCGACCAGGCCGCCAAGATCGCGTTCCTGTTCAAGGAGCTGGCCGTCCTCGAGACGCGCGAGATGGTCGACCGCTCCATCAAGCCGGTCGTCCACCATCGAGCGGCCCCGGCCGCCGTGCGCGAGGCGCTCGCCCCGGCCTGAAGCCGCTGTCGGAGGCCCTGGTCCGGGGCGGCGCGCTCCACTCGGCCCGTCCCACGCCTCGATGGTCAGATTCAGTCTCAAGCCGCCGGATGTCGCGATCGGCCTGAATCGGTATCGTCGGGCCGCGGGACGCCCCCGATCCGCGCTCAACCGAGCTCATCGAATCAGCCCAATGGGCCCATTTCAGGCGGTCCGTGACCATGCCGCGGCTCCGGGCGGAATCTGACCAAGGATCGAGCCCCGCCGGCGCCCACGGTTGCGAACGGACGAGGCTCGCGACCGCCTGATCCGGTACGCAGGAATCGCCGTTGACTCTGCGCTCGGCGACTCCTATCCTGCGGCGCACATGTCCGGTGAGGGAGCCGGATCGTGGCACCCGGAAAGTCCTCGCGGCTCTGAATCGGCAGGGCCCCGCGCGACGGTCCCCAGTCGACGCGTGGCGCAAGTGGAGGGTCTGTTCGTGTCGGGTCCAACCAGTGCTTCAGACCAGGCGGCGCGCGATGACGCGCACCTGCAGAGCCTGGGCATCAAGCCGGAGCTGAAGCGCTCGCTCGGCTTCCTGTCGAACTTCGCGGTGGCGTTCAGCTACATCAGCGTCTCGACCGGGACGTTCACCCTGATCGGGCTCGGCTTCTTCGTCGGCGGGCCGCCCTTCTTCTGGTCCTGGCCGCTGGTCGTCATCGGCC
>DATGGC010000353.1:0-2678 GCA_035308745.1 Candidatus Limnocylindrales bacterium
GGCCGCCGGTGTCGACCGAGTTCGCCCGGGTGATCCGGGAGGTGAACCTGGGCCTGGCCTTTGACGAGGCGCTCGAGAACATGGTCCGCCGGGTGCGGTCCGACGACCTGGAGCTGATGGCCACGGCCATCTCGATCCAGCACAACGTCGGCGGCAACCTGGCCGAGATCCTCGACTCGATCGCCTACACGATCCGCGAGCGGGTCCGGATCAAGGGCGAGATTCGCACCCTGACCGCCCAGCAGCGCCTGTCGGGCTACGTCGTCGGCTTCCTGCCGATCGGCCTGGCCGGCTTCCTGTTCATTGCCGCACCCGGCTTCATGGCTCCGATGTTCGACGACTCGGTCAACATCGCGGGTCTGCCGGCCGGCGTCATCATCCTGATCGTCGGGGGTTTCATGATGTTCATGGGCTTCATGTTCATCCGCAAGATCGTAGACATCGAAGTCTGATGCCAATCATCATCGTCGCCGCGGCCGCCGCGGGGGCCATCCTGCTCATCGTCGCCGGACTGTCCGGAGGTCGCGCCGTCGACCCCGTCCAGGCCCGGCTCACCCAGCTCGGCACCATGCAGGCCAAGAACCTGGAGGAGCTCGAGCTCCAGCAGCCGTTCCTCGAGCGGACCCTCCGCCCGTTGGCCGGCCGCCTGTCCGGCTCGGTCGCCCGGATCACGAGCACCTCGTTCGCCGATCGGACCGAGAAGAGCCTGGCCCTGGCCGGCAACCCCGGTGACCTCCGGGTCGCGGACTGGCTGGGGATCAAGGCCGTCGTGGCGATCATCTTCGGGATCGTCTTCTTCCTGCTCTTTGCCGTGGTCAACATCCTCGGGATGCAGTTCCTGATCGGGGCTGCGATGTCCATCCTGGGCCTCCTGATCGGCTACATCGCGCCGGAGTTCTGGCTCGGTCGACGGATCAAGGCACGCCAGAAGGCCATCCTGCTGATGATCCCGGATGCCCTTGACCTGCTGACCATCTCGGTCCGTGCCGGCCTCGGCTTCGACGCCGCACTGGCCAAGGTCACCGAGAAGCTCAAGGGACCGTTGTCCGACGAGTTCCGCCGGGCTTTGGCCGAGGTCCGGGTGGGCAAGACGCGCCGCGAAGCGCTGCGCGACATCATCCCCCGCACCGAAGTCGCGCCGCTGACCAACTTCATCGGCGCGATCATCCAGGCCGAGACGCTTGGTGTCTCGATCTCCAAGGTGCTCCAGGTCCAGTCGGAGCAGCTCCGGATCGAGCGTCGCCAGCGGGCCGAGGAACAGGCCGCCAAGGCGCCGATCAAGATGCTCTTCCCGCTCGTCGGGTGCATCTTCCCGTCGCTGTTCATCGTCATCCTCGGGCCGGCGATCATCCTGATCGTCAAGAACCTCAAGACCTAGACGGCGCTGCGACAGCCCCGGTCGGCTCGTCCGGCCCGGGGCTGTCGTGCACCTCGCCCACGACATGGCAGGCGTCCGCAACGTCGAGCGGGGCACGGTCCTCGTCGAGCAGCTCGAGTCAGCCGATTCCCTGTGGGCCAAGTTCATGGGCCTGATGGGCCGTCCCGCGCTGGCCGACGGATCCGGCCTGTGGCTGCCGGGCAGTAACGGGATCCACATGATGTTCATGCGCTTCGCGATCGACGCGATCTTCGTCGGCAAGCCGGAGGCCGATGGCAGCCGCGAGGTCCTCGCGATCCGGCGCGCCCTGCCCCCTTGGCGGGGCATCGTCTGGCTGGTCCGGGGCGCCAACGGCACGCTCGAGCTGCCGGTCGGCACGATCGACCGGAGCGGCACCATCGTTGGGGACTTCCTGGCCTTCAGCTGAGGGCTCGGTGGTAGCTCTGGCGGCGCTTCCCGCCCGCCGGCCGGGCCTCGATACCGCTACTAAGCTTAGGAAGCAGCCCAACAGGGCCTGGACTCGCTCCTGGGCGTCCGAATACCGCGACTACCGGTAACTCGCCCATTAGGTCGTCGACCGAGAGTCTCCGGCCGCCGTCTCGACCAATCGACCCCGTTGCCTAAGGTTAGTGGCGGTATGGCTCTGCCCCGAAGGTCACCGAGCCGGCTCGCGCAGTTCGCAGGACGTTTGGGCGGGTGCGCTACTACCGGCATCCAGTAGGCTGAAACCGGGGCGGCGTACGGTGCTAACGTGCGGCCTCGGGTCAGAAGTCGAGGGACGGGGTGGGCGACCAACGGATCGAGGCGCTGCGGGCGGCCCTGCAAGTCGCGCCAAACGATATCGACCTCGGGCGAATGCTGGCCGAGGCGCTCGTTGGGGCCGACCGCGATCGCGAGGCGATTGCGGAATTGAAGCGCCTCGTGGCCCTGGCTCCGGGCAATGATCAGGTCAAGCTGATGCTGGCCGGGTGCTACGTCCGGACGAACCAGCCCGGAGCGGCCCTGGTCGTCCTCGACGAGCTGGAGCGGTCGGGCGGGATGTCGACAGCAGCCTGGCAGCTACGCGGTTCCCTGGTCGCCTCATCGGCGCAGACGGTCGACGGCGATGAAACGCCGGCAGAGACACCCGAACCGGGCCCTTCCTCGGAAGTAGGCGAGCCAGGCTCGCCCGACGGCCCCGAGCGTCCAGCGATCACCTTCGCGGATGTCGGCGGGATGGAAGCGCTCAAGGAGCAGATCCGCCTCAAGATCGTCCATCCCGCGCGTCACCCGGAGATCTACGCCGCCTACGGCAAGCGAT
>DATGGC010000354.1:0-2591 GCA_035308745.1 Candidatus Limnocylindrales bacterium
CGGTGCGGCGCCGTGACCGCTCGAGGTCAGACATCGCCGTGACAAAGGCGGCCGAGCTGGCCTCGGGCACGGTATACGTCGCGGTCACCAGGACCGGGCCGGCGTCGGCGTCGGGTTGGAAGGCGAGGGTGGCCTCCGGCCAGATGACCGCCGGACTTCGATCCAGGCCCGAGACGTCGGGCAGCTGCCATCGGCGCCCAACCAGCGTGGCGCCGATCATCACCACAGCGGCCCCGACGAAGGCGGCCGTCAGGCCCACCCGTCCGGCGACGAGGCCCCAGATCGCGGCTCCCAGCGCCTGCGACCCGAAGAGGACGATCAAGTAGAACGCGAGACCTCGGGCGCGGACCCAGCCGGGCAGGAACGTCTGGAGCGTCGCGTTGACGGTGGATAGGACGGTCAGCCAGGCCATCCCGGCCACGATCAGGGCCGGAACGGCGGTCGCAGAGAGCGGGACGAGCACGAGGACGGCCATCGTTGCGGCGTACGCCAGGCTGGCCAGGGCGATCAGCCGATCATCGGAGAAGCGTGCCCGGAGGCTGCCCAGGACGAGGACGCCGCCGATGGCGCCCACCCCGAGGGCTCCGAGCAGCAAACCGTAGCCGGCTGCATCGAGGTGCAATGTCTCCGTTGCGACGAGTGGCAGGAGCGCCCAGATGGCCGTCGCCGGCAGGAGGAACAGCGCCGCCCGGATCAGCACCCGGCGAACAAAGGGTGACCAGCGTACATAGCCACCCCCGGCACGCAACGCGGGCAGGAACCGTTCCCGCTTGGTTGGCGTGTCCTGGCGACTGAGATGCGCCCACAGCAGCACGCCCGCGAAGGCGATGAACGAGGCGGCGTTCAGGGCGAAGACCGGCGCGACCCCGAGACCGGCGATGAGCAGGCCAGCCAGGGCCGGGCCAACGGCGCGCCCCACGTTCACGCTGACTGAGCCCAGGACGGCAGCGCCCCGGATCTGATCACGAGGCACGAGGTCGGGGATCATCGCCTGCCAGGCGGGAGCCGTGACTCCGCTGCCTGCGCCGCCCAGGAAGGTCAGTACGAGCAGCAGGCCTGGTGTCATCTGGCCGACGACCACCAACCCCGACTCCGTGGCACTCACAGCGGCCAGGAACAGCTGGGTCGCGATCAGGAGCAGCCGACGATCAAAGACATCGGCCAGGACGCCGGCCGGCAGCGCAAGCAGCACGACGGGCAGGGTGTCCGCTGTCTGGACCAGGGCCACCAGGAGCGAGTTGCCCGGCTGCGAGACCAGCAGCCACTGGGCCCCGACGGTCTCCATCCAGTTCCCGATGTTGCCGAAGAGGACGGCGATCCAGAGCGCGCGGAACACGGGGCTCTGCAAGGGCTCCCACGTGCCCGACGTGCGGATTGCTGCGCTCGGTGCTTGGATGGTCACTCGGGTGCCAACCTCCGACGAGATTGTCGCCGAAGCGGGCACCGCCGAGACAGGGCAAGGCGACGCGTAGCCCTGGGTCACGACCGAAGACGCGCCCCTGGGAGTCCGCCCGAAGAAGGAGACCAGTGGGCCGCCCATCGGCACTCCGAAGTGCGGCTGCTCGATTCCGGCCGTGCAACCGGACCGGGCCGGTGTCACGCTGGGGACGTGCAGCGAGCGATATTTTCGGAGGGTTTCGTGTGGGGCGCCGCCACCTCTGCCTACCAGGTCGAGGGTGCTTGGCAAGCTGACGGCAAGGGCGAGTCGATCTGGGACCGGTTCAGCCACACTCCCGGCCACATCATCGATGGGTCCAACGGCGACGTCGCCTGTGACCAATACCACCGATACCTCGAGGACGTGGCCCTCCTGGCCGAGCTCGGGCTGGGTGCCTATCGATTCAGCATCGCCTGGGCGCGAGTCATCCCGGATGCCGGCCGGACGGTCAATCGACCCGGCCTCGCCTATTACGATCGCCTCGTCGATGCGCTTCTTGAAAAGGACATCGCCCCGTTCCCGACGCTCTTCCACTGGGACCTGCCGCAGTGGGTCCAGGATGCGGGCGGCTGGGCGGATCGGGCCGTCATCGACTGGTTCGCTGAGTACGCAGACACCGTCGTGCGCTCCCTGGGTGATCGGGTCTCGAATTGGACCGTCTTCAACGAGCCCGAAGTCTTCTCCACCCATGGCCACGAGGAGGGCGTCCATGCCCCCGGCCTGCGCGACGCGGATCTGACCCTGCGGGTCAGCCATGTCGTGAACCTGGCCCACGCGGCCGGCGTTCGGGCCGTTCGCGCCGCCGCCCCGCAAGCCAGGGTCGGCTCCGCGTTCAACATGGAGATCGTCTACCCGGTCTCGGACGACCCAGGCGACGCGGCCGCCGCCGAGCGCTACCACGCCTGGGCCAATGCCTGGTACCTCGACCCCCTCGTCCACGGGCGCTACCCGGCCGCGTTCGTCGACCCGGCCGCGGCGCTCGAGCGGATGGACATCCGGCCCGGCGACATGGAGGCGCTGGCGACTTCGTTCGACTTTATCGGCCTGAACATGTACCGCCGAGCGATCATCGCCGACGACCCCGGCGAATTGCGATTCGGCGTCCGCCAGGTGGCCGGGCCCGGGCGCCGGAACGCGTTTGGCTGGGAGATCT
>DATGGC010000355.1:0-5605 GCA_035308745.1 Candidatus Limnocylindrales bacterium
GCGGATCCTGTGGGACCGCCTCGTCAGCGATGAGCTGACGACCGACTGGCGCCTCGGCCAGGCCCTCAACTGCCTGCTCATCGAGTCGCCGGCCGGCCGGGTCCTGGTCGAGACGGGCATCGGCGAGCGGCTCAACGACAAGACCCGCGAGATGCGCCAATACGCCGGCGACCCGATCCTGCCCGCCCTGCGGACGGCCGGCTTCGACCCGGCCAGCGTCGATGTCGTGGCCATGAGCCATCTCCATTTCGACCATGCCGGCGGGCTCCTCGACGCCGCCGGCGCCAAGGCCTTCCCGCGCGCGACGATCGTCGCCCAGCGGGCCGAGTGGGAGGTTGCCCTGGGCGACAACAGCCGGCTGGTCGCCAGCTACGACCAGCCCGAGCTGCGCCTCGTCCGGGACTGGGGCGCGGCCGGCTGGGCGGAGGGGGAGCGCGAGATCCTGCCCGGCGTGAGCGTCGTTCCGACCGGCGGCCACTCGGCCGGCCACCAGGCCGTGATCGTGCGGCCCGCCGGCACCGGCAGCGGCCGGCCGGTCGCCTTCTTCGGCGATCTTGCGATGCGGCCGTGGAGTGCCAACCCGCGCTGGATCACCGCGTTCGACGACTTCCCGCTCGACTCGGTCGCGGTCAAGGGCGAGCTCTTCCGGCAGGCCGTCGATGAGGACTGGACGATCGTCCTGAGCCACGAGGCGCGGGCGCCGATCGGGCGGCTGGTGCCCGATCGCGACCGGTACCGCTACGAACCGGTCAGGGTGGCCCCGCCCCGAGGCTGACCGGCTGGGGCGAGCCCGGTGAGGCCGAGGCGCCCGCCGGCGGCAGGATCTGGGCAACGTACGTTGCCGCCTGGGCCGCGGTCAGGGGCCCGTTGACGACCGCCCGGACGATCCCGTTGGGGTCGATGAAGACCTGGGTCGGCAGGGCGTACACGCCGTACAGGTTGAAGACGTCACCGGTCAGGTCGGCCGCGATCGTGTAGGTCAGGTTGTAGCTCCGGGCGTAGGCCCCGACATCGACCGAGGTCGTCTCCTTGACGCTGATCCCGATGATGTCCAGGCCCTGGCTGCGGTATTGCTGGTCGATGTCACGCAGGACCGGGGTCTCGGCCTGGCACGGCGCGCACCAGCTGGCCCAGAAGTTGATCCACACGCCGTGGCCGCGATGGTCGGCCAGGCGGACCGGCTTGCCGTTCACGTCGAGCTGCTGCCAGGACGTGCCCTCGGAGCGGATCCCGGCCAGCTCCGGCGCCAGCGACCCCGGCCGCAGGCCGACGGTCGGGGTGCCCACGAGGTAGGCCGTCGCCTGGGGGTTCACCTGGGCCGCGACATCGGTGGAGCCCAGTGGGGTGGTCACCGCCACGAGCAGCACGGCCGCGACGACGATCACCAGGACGACCGAGCCGAGCTGCCGGCCGCTGAACGGCCCGATCAGGCCGCGCTTCTCCGGCCGGTGCTCGAAGGCAGGGCGGCCGGTCACCTAGATCGCCGTCAGGAAGGTCAGGTAGCGGGGCACGATGATCAGCAGGTCGAAGAGCATCGCCACGCCGATCGCCACGACGAGCAGGCCGCCGACCAGGCTGACCGCCCGGCCGTGGCGCAGGAGCGGGCGCAGGAGCCGCGGCGCCCGGTCGTAGAGCAGCCCCAGGACCAGGAACGGGATCCCCAGCCCCAGGGTGTAGGCGACCAGCAGGATGCCGCCGCGCAGGACGCCATCGGAGGTCGCGGCCAGGGTCAGGATCCCGCCCAGGATGGTGCCGATGCAGGGCGTCCAGCCGACGGCAAAGATGACCCCCAGTCCGAACGAGGCCAGCCAGGCGTTGCTCGAGCCGGTCAGCCGGGCACCCAGCCGGTCGCCCCACGAGCTCGGGGTCCGCGCGCCGATCAGGCTGCCGCCGCCGGACGTTGCCAGCGAGGAGGCGCCGCCGGCCAGGAGCGGCTGCCACGAGCGCTGGAAGCGGGCCACGGTCAGGATCCCGGCCAGGTTGAGGCCCAGCACGATCAGGATCAGACCGCCGGCCTCGCGCAGGGCGGGCAGGTAGGCCCCCAGGGCACCGCCGGCAAAGGTCGCCGTCACGCCCAACAGGGTGAATACGAGGCCGAAGCCGGCGACATAGGCGATCGCGTGGCGGAGGGCCACCCACCGCGACGGTCCGGCGGTCCCGTCACCCTGTTCGGCCGCCGAACGAACCGCGACCCGGGTCAGCTGGCCGACATAGGCCGGCACGAGCGGCAGGACGCAGGGCGACAGGAAGCTGAGCAGGCCGGCCGCGATCGCGACCAGGATCGTCAGGTCGCTCCCGCTCATCGAGGCCTCAACCGGCGAGGACGGGCCCGAGGACGTCGTCGAGGAAGCGGCGCAGGCCGCGCGGGCTGACGGCCAGGGTCAGCCGCCGGTCGCCGACTTCAACGACCGGGATCTCGGCGAAGAAGGCCCGCTCGAGGCCGGGGTCCGTGCTGATATCGCGTTCCACGATGGGCGGCGCCGCGAGCCCCGCCTGGCGGCGCTCGGCGAGGATCGCGTCGACGGTCGTCCGTGCCTCGACGCACAGGTGGCAGCCGGGCCGGGCGTACAGGACGATCTCGAGCATGGCCCCCCGATTGTAGTCGAGGGTCGCCTACAGCCCGATCTTGTAGATCGACCCGCTCAGCGAGACGACGTACTCGTTGTTGGCGTCGTCGACCCCGAACGAGCTGATCGCCAGGGACGTATCCGCGACCTGGACACCGGTCTGATTGCCGGGCTTGGCCACCAGCCGCCAGATCCGGCCGCTGCAGTCGTCGCCGTAGAAATAGTTGCCGCGCAGGCCGGCCACCGGGCCCCGGTAGACGTAGCCGCCGACGACCGCGCAGCCCAGGCTGTGGCCGTAGGTCGCCACGGGCATCGTCACGCCATGGGCGCTGCAGCTCGTGCCCGACGGGTAGCAGGCCCGGCCTTCCCACACGTTCCAGCCGAAGTTGATCTTGGTGCTGCTCAGGACCTGGGCCTTGCTGACGTGATCGATCTCCTCGTAGCGGTCCTGGCCCACGTCGCCGATCCACATGTCGCCGGTGGCCGAGTCGAACGACCAGCGCCACGGGTTGCGCAGGCCGTAGGCCCAGATGACGGGCTTGATCGGGGTCGCGCTGTTGACGTTGATCCGGAGCATCTTGCCCAGGTACGAGCTCTGGCTCTGGGAGGTCCCGGTGGGATTGCCGGCGCTGCCGCCGTCGCCCGTCCCGAAGTACAGCAGCCCGTTCGGCCCGAAGGCCATGTCGCCGCCGTTGTGGTTGGGGAACTGGGTATGCGGGATCGGGCTGATCATCAGCTTGGCCGACGCGGCATTGGCCACGTTCGTGCCGTGGAGGGCCGTGTAGCGGGCGATCATGATGTTGCCCGAATGGCCGCCGTTGGCCTGGTCGTAGTAGACGTAGAAGTAGCCGTTCGACTTGAACGAGGGATTGAAGGCCAGGCCGAGGAGGCCCTGCTCGGCCCCGTCGTAGTTGATCAGGCTGCTGATGTTCAGGAAGTCGGTCGCCTGGACCTTGCCCTTGACGATCACCCGGATGTGGCCGGTCTGCTCGACCACGAACAGGCGGTTGGTGCCGTCATGGGCGCCGGTGATGAAGACCGGCTTGCTGAACCCGGAGTAGGCCAGGGCGAGCTTGATCTTGGTCACCGGCTTGGCGGTCGGCTTGGGCGTCGGCTTGGGTGTCGGCTTGGCCGTGGGCTTGGTGGTCGGCGTCGACCCGGGCGCGACCGAGCTTCCGGGCGCGAACGACGACCCGGGACCAACCGAAGAACCGGGGCCTGCCGAGGACCCGGGCGCGAGCGATCCGATCCCGCTGGCGCCGGGCAGCTGGCTGGTCAGGCCGACGCCGGAGCTCGGTGCGGGGGCACCGGGGGCGGTGGCGCTGCTCAGGAGCCAGACGACGGCGACCACGGCGATGACCGCTCCGACGACACCGGCAATCTGGAGGGGCGTCGGGAAGCTCTGGTTCTGGCGTGATGTCATCGGATCCCTCGCTGAAGCGGACACGACAGGCCGATGGGCCACAGCCGACGGCCGAAGTATGGCCCGGATCGACGCGCCGGTCGTGCGCTCGCGAGGTCGAGGCATCGCATTGTCGTGACAAGTGGGCGGGGTACCATGCCTTCGGTGCGCCCCTGTAGCTCAGCGGATAGAGCGAGGCCGTCCTAAGGCCTGCGTCGGGGGTTCGATTCCCTCCAGGGGCACCAACCCGCTCCCGGCGCCGGCGTCGTGCGCTACCGTGAACGGCAGCCGGCACGATCGTTCCGCGCCGGGCCCAGGGGAGCGCCACGATGCCAACGCCGCCCGTCCTGTTGCCGACCCGCGTCGACGAGGGTCACGGACCGGGGCTGATGTACCGGATCCAGGGCGATCTCGTGCCGGTCCTCCACATCCGGGTCGACGGCTCGATGCCGATCTTCTTCGAGCACCACGTGATCCTCTGGAAGGATCCCGGGATGCAGGTCGGGATGCACCAGATGAAGGGCGCCTTCAAGCGCCTGATCGCGGGCATGCCCATCTTCATGACCGAGCTCCAGAGCCCGGGCGAGGCCGCCTTCTCTCGCGACGATCCGGGCCACGTCCTCTCGCTCCACCTGCCCGCCGGCCAGCACATCCTCGTCCGGGAGCACCAGTTCCTGGCGGCCACCGGCAACGTCGACTACACCTTCAACCGGGTCAAGGGCGTGTCCAACATGCTCTTCGGCGGGACCGGCTTCTTCATCGACCGCTTCGAGGCGCAGGGCGGCGAGGGGATCGTCTGGATGCACGGCTACGGCAATGTCTTCGAGAAGACCCTCGAGGCCGGGGAGGCGATCGACGTCGAATCCGACGGCTGGGTCTATCGCGACGGCTCGGTCGCGATGCAGCAGGTCGTCTACGGGCTCAAGACCGGCTTCCTGGGCGGCTCGGGGCAGCTCGTCTTCAACCGCTTCACCGGCCCCGGCCGGGTCGCGATCCAGTCGGCCTACGTCCACCTCCCGACCGACAATTGAGCCCGGCGGCGACGTGAGCTCTGCCCCCGACGAGGTCCGCGCCTGGGCCCAGGCCCGGTCCGAGGCGCGGGGCTCGCGGGAGTGGGCCGAGGCCGATCGGCTGCGCGCCCTGATCGAGGCGGCCGGCTGGCGGGTCATCGACCAGGGCACCCGCTTCAGCCTGGAGCCGGCCCACGCGCCGGACATCGTCGAGGAAGGCCGGGTCCGCTATGGCGCCAGCGACGCGGTCCCCTCGCGCCTCGCCGAACCGGCGAGTGGGTCGATCAGCGTCGTCGTGGTGGCGACCGACCGGAGCGCTGAGCTCCGTCGCACGCTCGACGCCCTGCGCCGGCACGCTCCGGCCGGCTGCCAGGTGGTGATCGTCGCGGACCAGCCGGATCCGGCCCAGGAGGCCGCCCTGCTCGATCCGGGCGGGCTTGCGCTGATCGCGGGCGCGCCGCCTGAGCTCGTCTGGACGAGCGTGCGCCTGGGCCAGGCCGGGGCGCTGAACGCCGGGTTGCGCCGGGCCGCCGGGCCGATCGTGCTCCTCCTCGACCCGAGCGTCGAGCTGACCGGCGACCTGCTCGGGCCACTGATCGCGGCATTCGACGACCCGGGGGTTGCGG
>DATGGC010000356.1:0-5019 GCA_035308745.1 Candidatus Limnocylindrales bacterium
CCTGCGCCGTCCGGCCGGGGTGCCCTGGACGTTCGCCTACGCGCCCCGCGGGCCGATCGCGGCGGCCTGGGACCCGGCCAGCCTGTCGGCTCTGACTGAACGGGTCCGCAGCAGCGCCTCGCGGGCCGGCCGGATCTCGCACCTGCGGATCGATCCGGAGATCGAGCTCGACGGGCCGGACGATGTCGAGGGCGGCAGCCGGCGGACGCTGCTGGCCCTCGGCTGGCGCCCGGCGCCCGAGGTCCAGCCCAGCGTCACCCGGGTCGTCGACCTCGCCCAGGACGAGGCCGCCTTGTGGTCCGGCCTGCGTGGCAAGTGGCGCCAGTACGTCAACAAGGCGCGTTCGGGCGGGGTGACCGTGGTCGAGCGCACGGGCGACGACCTGGGGATCTTCCACGCGATCATGGCCGAGACCTCCGCGCGGGCCGGGACGCCGATCCGGACCGAAGGCTCGTACCGGACGATCTGGGATGCCTTTGGCCCGTCGGGCCGGGCCCGGCTCCTGTTCGCCCTGGGTCCGGACGGCACGCCGCAGGCGGTCCTGTTCCTCGTCCGGGCCGGCCGCCGGGTCGTCGAGCCATACGGTGGGATGACCGCCGCGGGAGCGGCCAGCCGGGCGAACTACCTGCTGAAGTGGGAGGCGATCCGCTCGTCGGCCGCGGCCGGCGGGAGCTCGTACGACATGTGGGGCCTGGTCCATCCCGGGATTCGCCAGTTCAAGGAGGGCTTCGGCGGCCGCGAGATCCGGCTGATCGGGGCCTTCGACCTTGACCTGCGCCCCTTCGGGGCCCGCCTCTATCGGCTGGCCGAGCAGCGGCGCGGGCCGCACCGGCCGGCGGGGATCGCCAGCGGCGACTCCCAGGACCAGCCGGCATGACCATCGCCGACCGGCTGGCGGCCGTCGACGCTGCCCGCCCGCGGTTACCACTTGGCGGGCTCGTTGAGCGGCTGGCCGCCGAGGGCCGCCTGCGCGGTGCCCGGGATGCTGCCGGCCGGCCGGTCGCACCGGCCGCGGTCGAGCCGCGTGAGGTGCTGGCCATCACCGCCGACTCGCGTGCGGTCCGCCCCGGGTCGCTGTTCGTGGCCGTGCCGGGCGACCACGTCGACGGCCACGAGTACCTGGCCTCGGCGGCCGGCGCCGGGGCCGTTGCCGCGATCGTCGAGCGGCCGGTCGGCGATGTCGCCATCGCCCAGCTCGTCGTGGACCGGAGCCGGGCGGCCCTGGCCAGCGCCGCTTGCTGGTGGTACGGCGATCCCAGCCGGGAGCTGCGCGTCGTGGGGATCACCGGCACCGACGGCAAGACGACGACCTCATTCCTTGCTGCTGCCGCGCTCGAGGCCGCCGGCCGGCGAACAGGCCTGGTCGGGACCGTCGAGCTCCGGATCGGCGGCGAAGCGGAGCCCACGCCCGAGCACCAGACGACGCCCGAGGCGCCCGAGCTCCAGCGCCTCCTCCGGGCGATGGCCGACAACGCTGACCAGGTCGCGATCGTCGAGACGACCTCCCATGGCCTGGCCCTCGAGCGCGTCGCCGGGATCGCCTACGACGCCGCGATCTTCACCAACCTGACCCACGAGCACCTCGAGCTACACGGCTCGTTCGAGGCCTACCGGGCGGCCAAGCTGAGCCTCTTCGAACGGCTCGCCAGCCGCGGTCCCGCCAAGACCGGCGCGGCGGTCGGGCTCGACTGGCCGCGCCTGGCCGTGGTCAACCGCGACGATCCGGCGGGCGATCTGTTCGTGGCCGTGGCCCGCGAGGCCGGCGCTCGAGTGGTGACCTATGGTGCCGAGCCGGGTGCCGACGTGCGGGCCGAGCGGATCGAGGAGGACCGCCGCCGGCTGACCGTGGCCTACTCGGCGCCGTCGGGCACGAGCCGGATCTCGCTCCAGCTGGCCGGCCGGTTCAACGTCCACAACGCCCTGGCGGTCGTGGCCCTGGGCGAAGGCCTGGGCCTCGACCCGGCGGCCGTCCGGGCCGGGCTGGAGGGCGTCACCGGGGTTCCGGGCCGGATGGAACGGATCGACCACGGCCAGCCGTACACCGTCATCGTCGACTACGCCCACAGCCCCGCGTCGCTCGAGACCGTCCTCGACCTGCTCGCGCCGGTCGCGGCGGCAGGTGGTGGCGGACTGGTCGTGGTCTTCGGCTCGGCGGGCGAGCGCGACCAGGCCAAGCGCTCGATGATGGGTCGCATTGCCGGCGACCGCTGCCGGCTGGTGATCGTCACCGACGAAGATCCCCGGGGCGAGGATCGACTGGCGATCATCGAGGCGATCGGCCGCGGTGCCGAGGCCGCCGGCCGGCGCCAGGGTCGCGACCTGTTCCTGGTCCCCGACCGGCGGGCGGCGATCGCGCTGGCCCTCGAGCAGGCGCGCCAGGGCGATGTCGTCGTCTTCGCCGGCAAGGGCCACGAGCGCTCGATCATCGGCCCGGACGGTCCCGTCGCCTGGAACGAGCGCGCCGAGGTCGAATCCGCCCTCGCTGCCCAGGGCTACCCCGGAGCCTGAGCCCCTCGTTCGGCGGCTTGGCTCGGGGGCGCCCCGCGCTGCCCGCGTCGCTGCCCGCGGCACTGTGCTTCCTCCATGGCCAAATAGGCGCGAGTAAACGCGTGACTTGTCAACGGGTCGCATCGCTGCCCGCGGCCCTGTGCTGCCTCCTTGGCCAAAACGCGAGTTGCGTCGTGCTTATGGTCGGATTCGGGTCGACAGGGCAGCGATGAACCCGCGATCGGGCCGGTCTCGTGCGTGCTTCGGAGCGCCGGACCGGATCGCGAGCCGCCTCAGGGCCGCAAGTCGACCATAGGCGCGACTGAACTCGTGATTTGTCAACGGGCCGCTGCCTCAGGCCCCAGATGACCTTGACCTGACGTCGCATAGACGGATCCGCTTGCGTCGACCGCGGGCCGTAGACGGGGAGCCCCTCGTCTCGGCCAGGAAGAGCAGGCCTGCAATCGGCCCTGACGGCTCACGACACCAGGCTCGGAGCTTGCTCGACCTGATCGGCAATGCTTGATCGAGGACGGCGGCGTGAGCAGCGACCCGCCGGCGCTGCGTTCGATCTTCGGGCAGGACAAGGAGCCGGCCGATGGAGGTCGGCCGCCATCCGAATGGTCGAGCGATGCGGCTGGCCAGGCGAACCTTCTCGTCGAGTTTGCGCAGAGTTGTCTCGAGAGATGCGAGCTCGCTCTTGATCTCGATCACGAGCAGACTCGCCGAGGCCGGGTGCCACGCAAGGAGATCCACCGAGCCACGCTCTCCGAACTCGGAATACGAGACCTCGGCGGCGACGAGCCAGCCGAGCGTCCTGAGCCAGGTGGCGCAGGCGCCCAGGATCGTGGCGTGACGCTCGTCGATCAGCCGGTCTTCGTCGGCCCCCAGGCCGCGGACTACCGGCTCGTAGCTCAGCCCAAACACCGACACGATGGCCCGGATCGAGGCGGTGCGCATCGGTCCGATCCTGCCCGCCTCGAGCTTGACGACCGCGTCGTGGCCTACTCTTGCGCGCTCGGCGAGATCGACCTGGCGCCACTGCCGGCGGTGGCGCAGGGCTCGAATGAGTCGTCCGAGTCGAGCGTCGTCCACGCAGCTCAGGATCATGAATCCGCGTCATCGGCCCGTTATCAGCGTTGGGCCCGTCGCTACCTGTCCGGCAAAACTCGAGTTGAGCAGGGCTTATGGTCGATGAACGGCCAGCTCCGACGCCTTCGGGTGCTCCGGGGCGCGACCGCGTGCGTGAGATTCGGGGAGCCGGGGCCCGCTGAGGGCGTCTGAGGGCTGCCGAGTGACCATAAGCTCGACCCTGCTCGAGATTTGTCACAAACGACAGAGGGTGGAGGCGCACCCGAGCGGACGGCTGCGCGACCACTGCTATCCTTGAACGAGATGACGATCGAGCCAGTTCCGAGCACGAAACGGGGGAGCCGCCGGCCGCCGTCAAGCTCCGCGGCATCGGTCGCCGGCTCGACGCCGGCCAATGTCGCCAAGCCTGGCCGAAGCCCAGCGGTCGCCAAGCCTGGCCGGCCCGCATCGCCCGCTCGAGCCGCAAGTCCGACACCAACCGCCGCCAAGTCCCCGGCGCCGAAGAGCGCCGCGGCAAAGACACCCCGCGTGGCGGTGCCCGCAGGTCCCGCCACTCCCGCCACTCCCGCCACCGCCGCCACTCCGCCGCTGGCAGCGACGACGCCCGCCACGCCGAAGAATACGCATGGGCCGGCCAAGGCCGATCCGATCGACAAGCTCCGGACGACACTCCTGGCCACCGTCCGGGGCCACTACCCGCAGGCCAACCTGACCGGCGTGAACGAGGCCTTCGACCTTGCGGTCGAGGCCCACAACGGCCAGCTCCGGGCTTCGGGCGAGGCGTACGTGATCCACCCGATCGCCAGCGCCCAGACCGTGGCGGACCTCGGAATCGACCCGATCGCCGTGCAGGCCGCCCTCCTCCACGACGTCCCCGAGGACACTGAGTACAGCCTGACCGACGTCGAGGACCGCTTCGGGCCGGAGGTCGCCCGGCTGGTCGATGGCGTGACCAAGCTGTCCAAGTTCAGCACCCATTCCCACGAGGAGCAGCAGGCCGAGAACATTCGCAAGATGTTCCTGGCGATGGCCGAGGACATCCGGGTCGTCCTGATCAAGCTCGCCGACCGGCTTCACAACATGCGCACGCTGGCCGCGCTGCCCCTCGACAAGCAAACCCGGATCGCTCGCCAGACGATGGAGATCTACGCCCCCCTCGCCGAGCGCCTGGGGATCTGGCAGATGAAGTGGGAGCTCGAGGATCTCGCCTTCAAGGCCCTCGAGCCGGTCCGCTACCGCGAGCTGGCCCGCCTCCTCGACACCCGCCGCCAGGGCCGCGAGGCGTTCATCCGCCAGGCGATCGAGGAGCTCCGCCCCGCCCTCCTCGCGGCCGGGATCAAGGCCGACATCCAGGGCCGGCCCAAGCACCTCACCAGCATCTGGAAAAAGATGGAGCGCAAGGGCGCCGAATTCGAAGAGATCAACGACGTCTACGCGATC
>DATGGC010000357.1:0-4502 GCA_035308745.1 Candidatus Limnocylindrales bacterium
CGAATATCAGCCCCCGTAGTGCTCCGCTGGATCTGGAGCGGTCGAGGGCCCTGGAGCGGCACGACTCGTGCACGAGCCGCTGCGTCGGAGGCGCCAAGCCGCCCGATTCGACCCCGAATCTCGGCGCAGCACTACGTCCACTAATAATCGCCAGTTCTTGGCCGGGACCAGCACGGGACACGCGGGGCCCGGGAGCAGCACGGGACACGCGGGGCCCGGGACCAGCACGGGACACGCGTCCCGCACGAACGGGACGCGGCCCGGCCCGCGCACTTACTCCGAGAAGCGCTCTTCCTTCCAGGGGTCGGCGTCGTTGTTGTAGCCGTAGCGCTCCCAGAAGCCGAGGATGTCATGGTCGACGAACTCGAGGCCGCGAATCCACTTGGCGCTCTTCCAGAAGTAGCGCTTCGGGACGAGCAGCCGCAGCGGCCAGCCATGCTCGAGCTCGAGCGGCTCGCCGCCGAACGTGTCGGCCAGCAGGACGTCGTCATCGTCGAGGATCGACAGGGGCAGGTTGGCGGTGTAGCCCTGCTCAGAGTGGGCGAGCACGAACTTGGCCGCCGGCCGGAGCTGCGCCAGGCTGAGGATCTCCTGGATCGGCACGCCTTCCCAGGTCGTGTCGAGCTTGGTCCAGCGAGTCACGCAGTGGATGTCGGTCTGGACCGTCTTGCGAGGCAGCGCCTTGAACTCCGTCCAGGTCAGGGTGAACGGGCTGTCGACCGCGCCGAAGACCTTGAAGTCCCAGGTGGCCAGGTCCGTCTTGGGCGTCGACCCGTAGTGCAGGACAGGAAACTTCTCGGTCCGGTACTGGCCCGGCGGGATGCGTCCGGCGATCGCCGGATCCTGGGTCTTGGCGCCGAAGAGGCGTTCGAACATTCGCTGAGCTCCTGGGCAGTGCGCCAGCCGTTGCGCCCGGTACGGTCGACCGGCGGTGCTGGCTCGTAGATACGGTAGGCTACCGCCCCGTGAGCCCCACTTCATCCGCGGCCGATCCGGCCAAGGGCGGACCACGCCCGGGACACCCGCGGGTGATCGTGGTGATGCCCGCCTACAACGCCGCCCAGACGCTCGAGCGAACGTACGCCGACATCCCCTTCGATGTGGTCGATCACATCATCCTGGTCGACGACGTGTCCAAGGACGAGACCGTCGATGTGGCCCGTAACCTGGGCCTCCAGGTCGTGGTCCATCGCCAGAACCGGGGCTACGGCGGCAACCAGAAGACGTGCTACGACACGGCCCTGGCCGAGGGCGCCGAGGTCGTGGTCATGCTCCACCCCGATTACCAGTACGACGCGACCCGGATCCCCGAGCTCATCGCCCCGATCATCGCCGGCGACAAGGACCTGATGCTCGGCAGCCGCTTCCTGGGCAGCCCCCTGGCCGGTGGCATGCCCCGCTGGAAGTACGTCAGCAACCGCTTTCTGACCGGTGTCGAGAACCTCGTCTTCGGGCTCCACCTGTCCGAGTACCACACCGGGCTGCGGGCCTACAGCCGGGCCCTCCTCGAGGCGATCCCGTACGAGCTGAACAGCGACGACTTCGTCTTCGACCAGGAGCTGATCGCCCAGGTCGTGGCCGCCCATCGCTTCCGGATCGGCGAGATCGGGGTGCCCACGCGCTACTTCGAAGAAGCCAGCTCGGTCGGCTTCAAGCGCAGCGTGGTGTACGGCCTGTCGACCCTGGGGGTGGTCGTCAAGTACATGCTCCACGCGACCCGGATCCACCGCTCGGCCCAGCTGACCGCCCGCCGCCCGACCAGCGGCTGACGCGGTGCGCGGCCGGACCGGGGCGATCCTGCGCGTCGGGATCGGCCTCGCGATCTCGATCTTCTCGATCTGGTTCGTGCTCCGCGATGTCGACCTGGGCGCTGCCTGGTCGATCATCCAGACCGCCAACCCGGCTTGGCTCCTGGTCGGCCTGGCCTGCCTGTCGGGCGACATCCTCTTCCGCGCCGTGCGCTGGCAGCGCCTGATCCTGCCGATCCAGCGGGTCCGCTTCCTGCCCATCCTGGGCTACCTGCTGGTCGGCTACCTGGCCAACAACGTCCTGCCGGCCCGGCTGGGCGAGCTGGTCCGCAGCCACTACCTGGGCGACCGCGAGCGAATCAGCCGGGCGTCCACGCTGGGCACGGTCGTCGTCGAGCGGGTCGTCGACATCGCCGTCCTGGTCGCGATTGCGGCCGTGGCGATCCTGGTCCTCAACGTCCGCGGCGTCGTGGCCAGCGCGATCCTCGTCGGGCTGGCGATCACCGGCTTGCTGGTGGTGGCCCTGGCGATCGGCATCGCCGCGCATCGCCTGCCGGGCGCCACCCGGGCGGCGCGGCTCCTCGAGCGCTGGCCGAGCGCCGCCGGCGCAGCCCGCAAGCTGCGTGACGGCCTGGCCGTCGCGGGCAAGCCGCGAACCCTGGCCGAGGCGCTCGTCCTGAGCGTGGCGGCCTGGAGCGCGACAGTGGTCGCGTTCGCCGCCATCGGCCAGGCGATCGGGCTCCACCTGCTGATCGGCGAGGCCTCGCTCCTCGCGGCGGGCGTCGCCCTGGCCACCGCGATTCCCTCGGGCCCGGGCTACCTCGGCACGTACGAGCTGGCCGCCGTGAAGATCGCCGAGGCGCTCGGCCGTTCGAGCGAGCAGGCCTTCGCCCTCGCCCTGCTGGCCCACGCCACGGTCCTCGTGCTCACCTCGGTGACCGGTGCCGCAGCGTTCCTGCGCCTGGGCTGGACCAACAGCGTGCGGGAGGTCGAGGACGTCGTGGGCGGGGTCCCGGATCCCGACGAAGCCCGGCCCTGACGCTCCGACCGCGACCCGCGAAGGCGGGCCTCGGGCGTGGGTACGATTGCCCTATGGGCCGTCCCCGGCTGGCCGACTAGGCTCGCGCTGATGAAGCACTACCGCCCCGAGCTCGACGGGCTGCGTGGCGTGGCCATCCTGATCGTGCTTGCCGCGCACACCGGCGTGCCCGGCTTTGCCGACGGCGGCGGTGGCGTGGGGGTCACCCTCTTCTTCGTCCTGTCCGGCTACCTGATCACCTCGCTCCTGCTCGCCGAGCGCGAAGGCGCCGGCCGGGTCGACCTGCGGGCCTTCTACATCCGGCGCGGGCTGCGCCTCTTCCCGGCGCTCGCCGCGGTCCTGATCGTGGTCGCCGGCCTGGCGATCCTGGACCTGCTCCCGGCCCAGGCCAGGACCGGCGTGAGCTACCCGGTCGTCGAGCTGTCGGTGATCGGCTATGTCGCCAACTGGCTGATCGTGGCCGGTGCCAACACCGGCGTCCTGGGCCACACCTGGTCGCTGGCCGTGGAAGAGCAGTTCTATCTCGTCTGGCCCGCGATCCTGCTCGTCTGCCTGCGCTTCGGCCGGACCCGTCTCGCCCTGGGCCTGCTGCTCCTCGTCTTCCTGGACGTGCCGTGGCGCCTGCTGGTCGACCTGAACCTGGGCCTGATGCACGTCTTCGTGGGCACCGATAGCCGGGGCGATGCCCTGCTGATGGGCTGCGTCCTGGCCCTCCTCGGCACCCGCTGGCACCCGGCGCTGGGCTGGCTCGGGCTGGCCGGCGTGGCCGTCCTGGCGGTGACCTGGCCGGGCGACCCCTACCTGGGCGTCCAGATCCTGTTCATCCCGCTGGCCGCGATCGTGGGCACGCTCGCGGTGGCGGGCGCCCCGGCGGCCCTGGCCTGGCGGCCGCTGGCGTTCGTCGGGCGGATCAGCTACGGGCTGTACCTGTGGCACGGCGTGCTCATCTGGTGGAACCTGCCCTGGCCCGTCGCGGTGCCCCTGTCGATCGCGGTCGCGATCGGCTCCTACTACGTCCTGGAGCGGCCGTTCCTGCGCCTCAAGGCGCGCTTCGGCCGGGCCCGGCCGGCCGCGCCGGCTGTGCCGGCGCTCGCCCCGGAACCGCGCCCGACGTGACGCCGGCCTGATGCCGGCCTGACCCCCGCCGCCGCGAATCGACGAGCCCCCGGCGTGCTGCCGAGGGCTCGAGGTGTGCTGAGTGGCTGCGGGCCGAGGCCCGCCGGCGGTTACTTGACGAAGCCGTTCGCCTGGAGCCAGGACTTGGCCACGGCGGCGATGTCCTTCTTGTCGACGGAGATCTGCTTGTCGAGCTGGGCCAGGGTGGACGTATCCATCTTGGCCGAGACTGCGTTGAGGAGCGCTTCGAACGAGGCCTTGTCGACCTTGGCCAGGTAATCGTTGCGGACCAGCGGCGCGATGTTGTCGGCCGGCTGGGTGTTCTTGTCGTCCTGGAGGGCGACCCAGCCGTTGACCAGGATGTCCGGCTGCGTCGAGCACAGCTCGCCGACGTCGATCGTCTTGCCGAGCAGCGCCTGGGCCATCGGCGTGTCGCACGCCGACAGGAGGGTGGCCTTGGACAGGTCCAGCCCGTAGGCCGACTGGAAGGCCGCCGCGCAGACCGGGTTGGTCGGGCAGTCGGTCGCCACGCCGAACTTGAGCTGGCCCTGGACCGCGGTCAGGTCGCTGATCTTGGTCAGGTGGAACTGGGCGGCGGT
>DATGGC010000358.1:0-14923 GCA_035308745.1 Candidatus Limnocylindrales bacterium
TTGAGCCGGGCGTTGGCCTCGAACGTGCTGCCATCCTCGACCGGATCGCCGGGCACGCCCAGGGCATCGATGGTGACCAGCTCGGCGTGATCGACGCGCAGCAGGTCGGCCAGCTCGGCCAGCTTGTGCCTCGAACGCGTCGCGATGACGATCCGGGGCCGGTCGGCGGCCTGGCTCAGCGCTTGACTCCGGCGAGCGCCGCGGCCTGCGCCGCGAAGAGCTGGGTCAGGCCGGTTCCGGCCAGGTCGAGCAGGTTGGTCAGGCCGGCGCGATCGAAGGGCTTGCCCTCGGCTGTGCCCTGCAGCTCGACGTAGGCGCCGGCGTCCGTGCCGACCACGTTGAAGTCCACCTCGGCGCGCGAATCCTCGGAGTAGTCGAGGTCGAGGTAGGCCTGCTCGCCCACGATCCCGACGCTGACCGCGGCCACCTTGCCGCTGATCGTGCGCTCCAGGCCGTAGGTGATCAGGGCCGCCGCCAGGGCCACGTAGCCGCCGGTGATCGACGCGGTGCGCGTGCCGCCGTCGGCCTGCAGGACGTCGCAGTCGATCGTGATCGTCCGCTCACCAAGCTTCGCCAGGTCGACCACCCCGCGCAGCGAGCGGCCGACGAGGCGCTGGATCTCGTGGGTCCGGCCGCCGATCCGGCCCTTGGCCGATTCGCGCTGCGTCCGCTCGGCGGTGGCCCGGGGCAGCATGGAGTACTCGGCCGTGACCCAGCCGGTGCCCTTGCCTCGGAGATGGGGCGGGACGCGGTCCTCGATCGACGCGGCGCACAGGACCTCGGTGTCACCGACCCGGATCCGGCACGAGCCCTCGGCCCATTTCTGGACCCCGAGGGTGAGCGTGATCGGGCGCAGGTCGGTGGGACCGCGGCCGTCGGCGCGGATCGTGGGTGGCTGGTTGCCGATGGTCATTGGGGCGTCTCCTGCTGCTCGTGGGCGGCGCGCTCTTCGGCCTTGGCCTGGGCCCACAGGACGTCGAGCTGGTCGAAATCGAGGTCGCGCAGGGCGACGCCCTGCTCGGCCGCCTGGCGCTCGACGCTCCCGAAGCGGCGCTTGAACTTGTCGTTTGCGAAGCGCAGCGCGGCCTCGGCCTCGACACCCTGCCGCCGGCCGTAGTTGACGACGACCATCAGCAGGTCGCCCAGCTCCTCAGCTCGTTCGGCGCTCGTCTCGGCGGCGAGCAGCTCGCCCAGCTCCTCGTGGAGCTTGGCCAGGATGCCGTCGACCGTCGGCCAGTCGTAGCCCAGCGCGGCGGCCCGCTCCTGCATCTCCTGGCTCGCGGCAAGGGCTGGCAGCGAGCGGCCGATCCCGTCCAGGGCACCCTTCCGGGGCCGAGCCTCCGGCGCCTCGGGGGCATCCGGGGCGTCACCGGCCGCCCGGGCTGCGGCGCCGGCCCGCTCGTCGGCCTTGATCTGCTCCCACTGCCGGTTCACGTCGCCGGCCGTCCGGGCGACCGCCGTGCCGAAGACGTGGGGATGGCGCCGCACGATCTTGGTCGCCAGGGCGGCCTGGACGTCGGCCAGGTCAAAGACCCCGGCCTCGGCGGCCAGCTGGGCGTGCAGGATCACCTGGAGGAGCAGGTCGCCGAGCTCCTCGGCGAGGGCCGGCGTCGGGCCGTCGGCCAGGGCGTCGTAGACCTCATAGGCCTCCTCGAGGAGGTGCTTGCGGAGCGACTCGTGGGTCTGCTCGCGATCCCACGGGCAACCGTCGGGCTGGCGCAGGCGATGGCTGATCCAGGGCATCGACCAGGGCCCGGCGCTGGCCAGCTCGGGCGCCAGCGGGCCGATGTACAGCGCCGCGCGGAGGTCGTCGTTGGTCAAGGCGCCGACCGTGGTTTCGGCCGTTTGGCCGAAGCGGCCGACGGGATGGCCGGCCGGATAGAGCCGGGCAAGGAGGGTCAGCGGGTCGCGGCCGGCCGGCGCGTGGCGGCCGGCGAGGGCCCGGTCGATCGGCGTTCCGTCGGGCGCCGGCGCTGCCGACAGGGTGGCCAGGGGCACGATGATCAGCGGCCGGCTGGCCTCGATCGGTGTCCCGATCAAGCGCTCGGCGGCCGCCACCTGCAACCCGGCGGAGGCGTCGAGTCCCCAGCGCAGCCTGGCCTCGGCGAGCAGGGCGTCGAGCATGGCCGACCGCTTACGGCCCGGTCGATGCCGGGGTCACGTCCGGGCCGGTGATGGTCGCCTTCGACTTCTGGAGGGCATACCAGTTGCCGAACGCCGAATCCTTGAGGGTCGCGGCCTGGCTGGCATCGGGCACCCGGCTGGCCTCCTGGCTGACCTTGAAGATATACAGCCCGTCGGACAGGGTCCAGACCTGGCTCACGCTGCCGACCGGCGAAGCGAAGATCGCGTTCTCCTGCTCGGCCGAGAGCTGGTCCCGGGCGATCCAGCCCATGTCGCCACCCTGGAGCGCATCCGTTGCGTCGGAATTCGCCGTGGCCAGCGTCGCGAAATTGGCGCCGGCCACCGAGGCCTGCTTCTGGAGGTCGGCCGCCCGCTCGGTCGGCGCCGGCCGGATCGAGTCGATCAGGATCACGTGCCAGCCGAACTGGCTGCGCACCGGCGGGAGCAGGTCGCCGGCCTTGACCCCGGAGGCGAAGATCGCCGCCGCGAAGGCGGGATCGAGGCCGGAGCCGGCGTCGTAGTAGGGCAGCAGGCCGCCGTCGGTCGCCGAGCCGGTGTCCTTGCTGTCGGTCGTGGCGATCTGGGCGAACTGGGTCGCCTCCTCGGCCGTGCCGACGTACGCCTTGAGCTTGTTGTAGGTGACCTCCGCCTCGGACTGAGCGACGGCCCAGCCGGGATCGTTCGAGGCGACCGGGCTGGCCGATGGATCCTGGTTGCCGGGCGTGTACAGGATGTGCCGGGCGCGCACCTGCGGGCCGGGGCCGGTGTAGCCGCTGGTGTCGATCTTGATCTCGGAGACTTCGCGCTGGATCGACGGCAGGGTGATCGCGTCGTTGGTGACCTTGGCCGACAGGGCCTCGTCGATCAGCAGCGACCTGGTCACTGCCCGGTAGTCGTCGAGGCTGATGCCGGCATCCTTGATCCGCTGCTGGAAGGTGGGATCAACGGTCGCCGGCGAATCGGCGATCACCTTGCCGATGAGGTACGAGCCATCGGTCCCGGTGATCACGCCGGTCAGGCCGCCGGACGCCGGCAGGGCGAAGATGGCCGTCACGAAGTTGGCGTCCTGGGAGGCCGTCGCCTGGCGGATCCAGCCGATGTCGCCGCCGGTCGAGGCGGTCGTATCGGTCGAGAACTGCTTGGCCACGGTCGCGAAGGCGGTGCCCGCCTGGAGCTGGGTCAGGGCGGTCTGGGCCGCCTGCTGGGCCTTCGTCTTGTCGGCGTCAACCACCGTCCCGCCCGTGCCGGTGGGCGTCGGGGTGACCTGGATCATCAGCACGTGGCGCGCATCGGCGAGGGTCGCATCCTGGGTCAGCCGGGCATCGATCTGGGCGTCGGTGACCGTGATCCCCTGCTTCTGGGCGAGCTGGCGCTGGAGCTCGTCGTCGACCATCGTGTCCACGACGGCGCTCGAGACGTTCTGCTGCTGGCTCGAGATGGCGCTGTTCTCACTGTCGAAGTCCGCCTGGCTGATCCGGCCGGCGGCCAGGTCGTCGCGCAGCTGCGAGACCTGGTAGGTCAGCTTGAAGAGCTCGACGTCGGCCACCGACTGGGCCTGGTCGCGGTTGATCGAGACGCCGTTGACGTTGGCCACCTCGGCCCAGTGGGCGCCGGCATAGGACGCGATCGCCGCCCCGATCAGGGTCGCGGCGCCGACCAGGATGACGACCAGGAAGCCGATGTTCAGGTACAGGGTTCGCCGGCTGGACCGGTCGGTCGACGATCGTCGAGGCCGGGGCGTGGCCGGTTTGACACGTTGCGTCATTCGAGTCGATGGTCCTCTGGGAGGCACGCCGGGCCCGATCGCCGGCCGCGCCGTGGCGGTCCGACATCGTACCGTACCTGCTCGCGACGCCTCGCCCACACGGCGCTCACCGAGCCGCCGCCGGAGCGTCGCGGGCGAGGCGATCGATCAACGCCGCCAACCGGTCCGCCTCGTGCTCCCAGGACAGCGCCTGGATGCGGGCCAGCGTCCGCTCCACGGCCGCCACGCGCGCCGCCGAATCGTCGACGATCGCCAGCACGGCCGTGGTCAGTGCACCGGCATCGCCCGCCTCGTAGGTACCCACCGAGCCGGCCGGAAACGTGCGCTCGACCATCGGCAGGCCCGAGGCGACGACCGGCTTGCCCATCGCCCCGTACTCGAAGATCTTCGTCGACAGCGAGAAGTCGGTGAACTCGTCACGCCGGGTCGGGGCCAGGCCGATGTCGGCGGCCGCGATCGCCGCGGGCACCGCCTCGATCGGGATCCGGCCGTGGAAGGTGACCCGATCGGCGATCCCGAGCTCGGCGGCCAGGGCTTCGAGCCGGTCTTCGGAGTCGCCCCGGCCGTAGACGTCGAACCGGAACGGCAGGTCCGGCCGGGCGGTCGCCAGGCCGGCCACGCCGCGCAGCGCCACGTCCAGCTCGTAGGTCGGGGTCAGGGCGCCGGCGTAGACCAGCCGGAGCGTGCCGTCGGCCATGAATGGACGCTCAGGCTGCGCCGCCCGGTCGAAGCGCTCGAGGGACGGCGCGTTGAGCAGGACGGTGATCTTGTCGGCCGGGACGCCCAACCCGACCAGGCGCGCGGCAAGTGCGTCGTTGACCGTGATCGCGGCGCGCGCCAGGCGGATCGAGAGCTTCTCCTGGAGGACCAGCAGGCGATGGACCAGCGGCTTCGAGGCGCCCGGGAAGCGCATTCGGAAGAACTCGGGCATGGCCTCGTGGAGATCGATCACGAGGGGCACGCCGACCAGCCGGAGCGGCAGGCCGGCGAAGACCAGGAAGTCGGGCAGGGTGTGGACCTGGACGACCGCGTAGTGCCGCCGGCGCTGGGCCCGGCTGACCGCCCACGACGAGCGGACGAGGAAGGCCAGGTACTCGCGCAGGTAGGTCCCCAGGCCGGCGCCCTGGTGGCGCTGGACGTTGAGCCGCCGGACGGTCACGCCATCCAGCACGGTTGCCGGGCTGTCGCCGGCGCGGCGGAGGGCGAAGACATCGACCGGGCGGCCCCGGGCGACGAGCGATTCGGCCTCGCGCCGGACGCGCGAATCCTCCTCGTAGTAGGCGTGGACGATCATCGCCACGGGCCGCCGCGCCGGGCTGTCGGAGGGTGCGCTCACGTGCCGCCATGCTAGTCGGGGCGGAGATGCTACGCTCCCCCCGCTCATGGACATGACTCAGGAACGTCTTCCCTCATACCGCACGTCTTCCGCACGGCCGAGCCCGATCGGCAGCGTCTTCGAGGCGGTCCGCGAGATCCGTGGCCGGCGCCGGCTGATTCGCTACCTGGCCCAGGCCGACCTCAAGAAGAAGGGCACCGACACCCTCTTCGGCAACATCTGGTGGGTCCTGGACCCCCTCCTCCAGATGGCCGTCTACGTGATCCTGGTGACCGTCATCTTCGCCCGCAGCCAGCCGGCGTATCCCCTGTTCATCTTCGCCGCGATCCTGCCCTGGAAGTGGTTCACGACGGTGACCACCGACGCGATCCAGTCGGTCAGCGGCCAGGACAAGCTGATCAAGCAGCTCCAGTTCCCGAAGATCGTGCTGCCCGCGGCGGCCATGCTCGGCGGGGTCCTCGAGTTCTCGTTCGGGATGATCCCGCTGGCCGGGATGCTCCTCATCATGTACCCGTCATACATCAGCATCTACCTGCTCTGGATCCCGGTCGTGGCCGTCGTCCAGTTCTTCTTCTCGTTCGCCTTCGGCCTGGTCCTGTCGGCCCTCAACGTCTTCTTCCGGGACATCGGCAACGTCGCCCGGCACGTGCTCCGGCTGTGGTTCTACGTGTCGCCGGCGCTGTACGGGGCGGACACCGTGGCCACGGTGGGCAAGGCCCACCCGACGATCTACAAGCTGATGCAGATCAACCCCTTCTATACGATCCTCAACTCGTACCGCAACGCGATCTACTACCACACGATCCCCGACCTCAAGGGCCTGGCCGTCGTCCTGGCGGCGAGCTTCGTGCTGCTCTTCTTCACGACGATGATCTTCAAGCGGCTCGAGCCCGCCTTCGCGAAGATCCTGTAGTGGCGGCGACCAGCTTCGAGAGCTCGAGATATGCGGTCGAGGTCCACGGCCTGGGGGTCCGCTACAGCCTCCGCCTGACCAAGAAGAACACGCTCCGCCAGTCGATCGCCAACCTGGCCCATCGGGGCAACGACGAGAAGGCCTTCTGGGCCCTGCGCGACGTCACCTTTCACCTCGCCCACGGCGAGTCGCTGGCGGTGATCGGGCCGAACGGGGCGGGCAAGAGCACCCTCCTCCAGGCGCTGGCCGGGATCATCACACCGTCCGAGGGCGTGATCGACGTGCGTGGCCACGTCTCCAGCCTGCTGATGCTCGGCGCCGGCTTCGACCAGGAGCTGACCGGCCGCGAGAACATCACCCTGGTCGGAGCGTTCATGGGCATCGACCACCGCGAGATGGCCGAGCGCTCGGTCAAGATGATCGACTTCGCCGATATCGGCCAGTTCATCGACGCCCCGGTCAAGACCTACTCGTCCGGGATGCGCGCCCGCCTTGGCTTCGCGATCGCGACCAACGTTGACCCCGACGTCCTGCTCCTCGACGAGGTCCTGGCCACCGGCGACCAGGTCTTCCGCGAGAAGAGCATGGCCCGCGTGCACGAGCTGGCCCGGGCGGCCAAGGCGATCGTCCTGGTGACCCACGACATGAACTGGGTCAGCGAGTTCTGCAACCGGGCGATGCTCCTGGAGCAGGGCCGGATCGTGGCCGAAGGCGAGCCGGGAGAGGTCGTCGCGATCCACCAGAAGCACGCCGAGGAGATCCGGCTCGCCAAGGCGGCCGAGGCGGCGGCCCTCCTCGGGTCGTCGATCGGCACGGCGATGGGCCTGGGCATCTCCAAGCTGCCGACCGGCCTGCCCGGCCAGGACCCCAAGAAGAAGCGCTAAGCCGGTCCGCCGGCGGCGGTTGGGCCCGGCCCGGGGCTGATGCTCGTCGGGCGCTTGGCCCACAGCGGCCCGGCCACCGCGACGAGGCTGGCAGCCCGGCTCGCGAACGTGTGGCGAGCCAGGACGGCCGCCCGGCCGCGCTCGCTGAGCGACCGGCGCAGCGCGGGATCAGCGAGGTAGCGGTCGATCGCCGCCCGCAACCCCGCCGGGTCGGCCCAGGTCGCGACGGCGCCGTCGAACTCGGGCTCGAGGCCGGCGACGGGGTCGGTCAGGACGAAGCCGCCACTGGCCAGCACGTCGTAGATCCGGTTGGAGATGAAGCCTTCGTCGCGCATGTCCGGCCAGTGGTCGTTGAGCACGATCGCCGCCGAGCGATAGGCGCGGTGGACCTCCTCATTCGGGATCCAGTCGCCGCGCAGGTAGCGCGGATCGAGGAGCTCGGGACGCCAGTTGCCGCCGTACACGGCCAGGTCGTGCTCGGTACCGGCCAGCGCGTCGAGGACCGGCCGGTGCCGGTTGCGCGAATTGCCGACGAACAGCAGCTCGTGGACCGGCCCGCCCTCCTCGGGCAGGAAGCGCGCCGGGTCGGTGGCCTGGTGGAGGGCGATCACGGGCACCGAGACCTGCTCGGCCAGGTCGTCGCGGAACGAATCCGAGGCGACGAAGACCAGGTCGTAGCGTTCGCAGCGCTCGGCCCGGACCGCGTCGGGATGGCTGATGATCCAGAGCAGGTTGAGATGCGCCGGCCGGAGCGGCAGGAGCCTGGTGCCGACGATGTGGAGGGCCACGTCCGCACGCAGGGCGAGCAGCGCGTCGCGCTCGGCGTAGACGACGAGGTTGACCGGGTGGCCGAGGGCTTCGAGCTGCCGGGCGATGGCCCGGGCGAACGGCGTGTCGCCCCAGCGCCCGGCCGCGGCCCAGTCGGCCGGACCGATGTGAATCGCGAAACGAACCGCCTCGAGCCACGTCGCGAGCGCATCGTGGAGGCCCCCGGGCCCGGCCAGCCGGGTCACCGGCCGCCCGCCAATCGTCGCCGGCGCGTCGGAGCCCGCCAGGCCCACGATCAGGTCCAGGTCCTCGATCGACGAGGCGCCCAGCCAGCTGTCGCTGGGCCCGCTCAGCCAGCCGATGCGGACCACGTCGCGGGAAACCCGGGACAGGTCGGTCGCCGGGTCGACGATCACGAGCACGTCGGGCGGGGTCCCCACGTCGGGCGGGCTGGCGGAATCCGAGCCTGGTTCGTCCACCAGCCAGCCGCGGCTGTGCAGGCCGGCCGCAACGGCCTGGCGGACCGGGTCCGCGGCGCCGCCGCGCGAGGCGATCCCCGCCCGGAGCGGTCGCGACGCCCATGCCCCGGGTCCGGCGAGCGCATCGCGCCAGACCTGGCGCTGGAGCCGGGGACCCCAGCGGCCATGGAGCTCGAGCCACGGGTTCACCGGCGCGTCCGGCGCGCCGCGGTCGGCGGGGCTCGGGTGACGCCACAGGACGGAGCTGCCGACGTAGGCGACCCGGTCACCGCGTTGGGCCAGGCGCAGGCCGATCTCGGTCGCCAGCTCGGCGCCCGTGCCCACGGGCGGGATCCGCAGATCAGCCAGGTCCGCGCGGGCGAGGAGCAATCCGGCGTCGCCGGGGATCGCCCTGACCGTGGTCGCTCCGGCGAGCGGACCGAAGGGGTCCTCAGCGCGGCCGAGGGACTCGGGCACTGGCAGTCCCGGGCCGGGACGGAAGGCCTCGCCACGGCTGAGCAGGCGGACCTCGGCCGGCTCCGAACCCGCGACCGGCGTCCCGGCGGGACCGGCCCGATCCGCGATGCCGATGATCCGGGGGCTCGCCGCATGAGCGCCGCTGGCCTGCAGGCCGGCCACCAGGCGGGCCAGCCAGCCCGGCTCGGCCGGCAGGCAGTCGATCTCGAGAAAGGCGATCCAGGTTCCCGTGGCGCGCTCGATCGCCTGCTCGCGCGCGGTCGCCAGGCTGGCGTCGCTGACCACGTGGACGGAGCCCCGCCCGCCGCGGGCCAGCCGGTCGGCGACGGCCCGGACGGCCGGTTGCGGCACATCGGTCACGACCAGCCACTCGATCCTGGGCCAGGTGGTCTCAGCAATCGCATCGACCCAGGCGCGGGGCGGCACGGACCCGCCGGGAATCAGGAGGAGGACCGAGGCCGGCGCATCGGCAGCGGCCGGCGGCGGGGCCCCGAGCTCGAGGCGCAGGCGGGCTGCCACGTCCGCGACGGGCAAGCGATCGAACCAGACCGCGGCGGCTGCTTCGCGGCGGCCATCGGCCGATCCGCGGCCCCGTGCCCGGCCCGGGACCAGCGACCGGGCTCGTCCGATCCCACGGCCCACCCTGCGGACGCCCGAGCGGACCGCCATCAGGCGGGCGATGACCGGTTCGTTCCGGAGCCGGTCGGCCTCGGCCCGCGCGGCGGCCAGCTTGGCCGAACGCTCGGTGACGAGCGCGTTGAGCCGGTCGACCTCGGCCTGAAGCCGTTGGGTCCGGCGTGCGGCCCGGCTGGGCTGGACCGGCGGCGGGATCGCTGGCTCGTCCATCAGGCCAGGAGGTCCGCGTACAGCTGCAGCAGGCCGCGCGACTCGGTCTCCCAGTTCCAGCGCTCGCGGGCGGCCGCCAGGCAGCGCTCGCGGAGCGCGGCCCGATCATCCGGCGCCAGCTCGAGGATCGCCCGGATCGCGCCGGCGATCGAGGCCGGCTGGGCAGGATCGCAGACGCCCCCGAGCGGGCCGCCTGAATCGTCGAGAACGATCCCGCGCATCACCGGGAAGTCGCTGACGATCACCGGCACGCCGGCGGTCAGGCTCTCGAAGAGCTTGTTCGGCGTGCACAGCCAGTGGTTCAGGGTGGACGGCTGGAGCGGGATCGCATCGACGTCGGCGCCGCTGACCATCTCGAGCAGCTCCTCGGGCGGCACCGCGTCGACGAGGTGGACCCGGCCCGCCGTGCGGGGGTCGGCCACCAGCTCCTCGACCAGCGCCCGCTGGCCGCCATAGCCCAGGTAGACAAGGTGGGCCGCCTCGAGGCCCGGCTCCAGGATCGCGGCGGCCAGCTGCTCGAGGCCGCGATTCAGGCTGAACGCGCCGTGGTACAGGATCAGCGGCGCACCGGCCGGCACGCCGGCCGCGACCCGCAGGCGATCCGATTGCGGCCCGGCCGGGTCCCAGCGCGGCGGGCAGTTGTGGACGATCACCGTCCGCCGGGGCTTGAGCCGGGCCGTCAGGACCCGCGCGTACGCCTGGTTGACCGTGACCAGGGCGGCCGTCCGACCGGACCAGCGGCGCTCCATCCGGCGCAGGAGGCGCCGGGCCCAGCCGGGCCGGCTGGCGTTGGACCCCGAGTCGACGAAGATCTCGTGGCTGTCGTAGACGGCGGGCGCGCCATCCCGGCGGGCGGCCTGGAGCGCGGCCGGCAGCCCGGTGAGGTCGTGGCCATGGTGCACGTCGGCGGCTGGGGCGGCGGCCGCGGCAGCCCGGGCCCAGCCCAGGATCGCGTAGCGCCAGGTGAGCAGCCAGGCGAGGTTCGACGGCGGCCAGGCCGCCTCGCCGGCGGCGCGGCCGGTGGCCCGGGAGCCGCCGAGGTACAGGCCTCGGGCGGCAGACAGGGACAGCGCCAGCAGGAGCGAGCCCGTGGCCCCGGGCAGGTCAGCCAGGTCGAGCGGCCGCCGGCGGATCGCCTTCGTCAGCCGGCCGACCGAGCGCCGGCGCAGGGACCAGGGCTGGCGCCAGCCGCGCGGCGTGGGCACCCGGATGATCTCGAAGCCGTCGACCCGCTCACGTTCGATCGCGCTGGCCTCGGGATCGATCGCGGTGGCCAGGAGGGTCACCGTGTGGCCCGCGGCGGCCAGGGTCGCCGCCTCTCGTCGGACCCGCGAATCGAGGGTCGCGTCATTGAAGACGTACATCACGATCCGGCCGGGTCGCGGGCCGGGGTCTTGGCCTGCTTCGGTGGTAGCCATCGCCTGGATCATGCCAGCCGATCGACCAGGGCGCGATAGGTACGCGCCGCGACCGGCCAGCTGTAGTCGGTGGCGGCCGTCGCCCGGATCCGGTCGCGCCAGCCGGGGTCGCTCGCCAGCCGGTCCAGGCAGGCCGCGATGCCCGCCGCCAGGTCCGCCGCCTGGGCGGAGGCCGCGACGATCCCGAGGTCGCGCTCGGCGACGATCCCGGCCATGTAGGTCAGGGCGGCCGGGACGACGACCGGCGTCCCGGCGAGGAGCGCCTCCCAGAACTTGTTGGGGCTCGACAGGCGCTGGTTGACCGAGACCGGCGGCAGCGGCACGAGGGCGACGTCGGCGGCCGCGGTCCAGCCCAGCAGCTCGTCGGGATGGCGGGCGGCGATCGTGAAGTGCCGGCCGGCCAGGCGCGGATCGTGGTCGCGGAGCTGCTCCTGCTCGAAGCCGCGTCCGAAGCCGAGCAGGACGAGCGCGGCAGCCGGCACCTGGAGGACCGCGTCCGCGGCGGCATCGAGGCCGAGCCGCGGCCCGAGCCGGCCCTGGAACAGGACGATCCGGGTCGTCGCGGGCAGCTTGAGCTCCGCCCGGATCAGGTCCGGCGCGGCCGGGGTCGCCAGCGGCTCGGGGTAGTTGGGCACGACCGATGGCGCCGGGCTCAGGCGCCAGCGGGCCGCCAGCCGGTCGGCGAGGGCTTCGTTGACCGTCACGACCCCGTCGGCCGAACGCGCCCAGCGTGTCTCGCGGCGCGCGTGCCAGGCGCGCAGCGGGCGAGGCATGTCGAGCACGTTGTTCGACTCGAAGACGTCGTCGATCGCGTCGTACACGACCACCGCCGGGCGACCGGCCGGACCGCGCGGCGCCCGACGCCGGGCCGCCAGCGCCGCGGCGACCGTCAGGCTGCCGCAGGCGTGGTAGAGGTCGGCCGGCTGAAGGTCGCGGGCGAGGGTGGCCCACCAGCCGCGCACGGTGTGCGGCCAGAAGATCCAGCGCCGGAGGGCGGCGCCCAGGCCGACGATGCGGCTTCGAACACCCGAGGGCCGGCGGCGCGCTTCCCCCGGGCCGCCGGCTGCCGCCGACCCGCCAAGACCCGATCGCCTGCCCGATCGATGGCCCACTCCGGCGAGCCGCGCCCAGGGACCAGACGGGCGGTAGCGCCGGAGCTGCCAGCCGTCGCCGGGCTCGAGCTCGGGCAGCCCGTCACCGGCGATCGCGGCGATCTCCACGTCATAGCCGGCGCTCACCAGGGTCCGGGCGATCCGCAGGCCGCGCGAATAGGGCGCCGCCGTGTTGCCGACCAGGACGACGGCCCGTTTCACCATGGCCGGCCGGTCAGCCGCCCGTATTCGGCCAGCAGGATCGCGGCCTGGGCCTCCCAGTTGTACGTCGCCAGGTGCGCCGCCTGGCCCCGCCCACCGATCGCGGCCCGCTCGGCGGCCGGCAGCGCCAGGAGCCCGCCGATCGCGGCCCCGATTGCGGCCGGATCGGTTGGGTCGACGAGCACGCCGCAGTCCGCCTCACGGACGATGCCGGCCATCCCCGGCAGGTCGCTGGCCACGATCGGGACCCCGGCGGCCATCGCCTCGAACAGCTTGTTGGGCGTCGTCAGGCGGTGGTTGAGCGTGGTCGGCTGGATCGGCATCGCGACGACGTCGGCCGAGGCGACCCAATCGATCAGCTCGGTCGGCGGGACGGCGGGCAGGACGTGCAGCCGGCCGGCCAGCGCTGGATCGGCGGCCCGTCGCTCGAGCTCCGCCTGGAGGGGGCCATAGCCGAGCAGCACCAGCACCGCCGGCGCGAACGCCGGCAGCGCCTCGATCAGCTGCTCGATCCCGCGGTCGCGCGAGAAGCCGCCGTGGTACAGGACCACGGCCGTCGCGGGGTCCAGCCCCAGCCGTTGGTGGAACCGGCGGGGCCGCTCGGCCGGCGGCTCGCGGCGGTAGGCGCAGTTCAGGACGACGAGCGGCTGGGGCACGCCGAAGCGCTCGGCCATCACCTCGGCATAGGGCAGGTTGACGGTCACGACCCGCTGCGCCCGGCGCGCCCAGCCACGTTCGATCCGGGCGAACAGGCGCCGGGCCGGACCCGGGAGCCGGGCGAGGTTGGCCGCGTCGACGTAGATGTCGCGGGCGTCGTAGATCACCGGCGCGTGATCGCGGCGGCCCAGGTCGAGCCCCACCGGGATGCCCATGTAGGCCATCGCGTGGACCACGTCGGCCGGCGGTGCCAGGCGGTGGGTCGCGCCGCGCTGGGCGCGCACCGTGAGGGCGATCGCGGCCAGGCGGTCGAGCCCGCCGATCCGGCGCCGGGCGGGCCGGGCGGGCGCAGTGGGCGTCGGCGAGCCGGCGGCGGCGACCGTGGCCGCGGGCCGGCCGGAGCTGGCCGGCCGGCGCAGGAGCCGAGCCATGGCCCGGAGCGGGCCGGGCAGGCCGGCCATGGCCGAGACCGGGATGCGCAGGATCCGGTAGCCGGACGGATGCGTCTCGCTGGCGGGCAGCCCCGGGGCCAAACGAGCCAGCACCGTGACGTCGTGGCCGCGGGCGCTCAGCGTGCTCGCGATCCGGTAGGTCCGCGAATCGAACTCGGCGGTCGAGGGCAGGACCAGGACGCAGCGCTGGGGCACGATCCCGGCCGCGCTCATCGCTCCGTCCCGAGGGCGGCGTAGAGGTCCAGCAGCCCGGCGATCTCGGTCTCCCAGTTCCAGCGCTGGTGGGCCGCCTCGAGGCAGCGGGCCCGGAGGGCGTCCTGCTCATCGCCCGGCCGGTCGACGATCGAGGCGATCGCCCGGGCCACGTCGGCGGGATCGTCAGGACGGCAGACGGCGCCGAGGGGACCGAGCGGGTCATCGAGCACGATCGAATGCATCTCGGGGAAGTCGCTGACCACAACCGGCAGCCCGGCGGCCAGGCCCTCGAAGAGCTTGTTGGGCGTGGACAGGCGGTGGTTGCGGGTCGACGGCTGGATGGCCATCACCCCCACGTCGGCCGAGGCGACCCAGGGCAGGAGCTCCTCGGGCGTCACGGCCTCGAGGACGTGGAGCCGCCCGTCGTAGCGCGGATCGCGCTCCATCGCCGCCAGCATCGTCCGCTGCGAGCCGTAGCCCAGGTAGACCGCATGGACCCGCTCCAGGCCGGGCTCGAGGATCGCCGCCGCCAGCTCCTCGAGTCCGCGATGGGCGGAGAAGGCACCGTGATACAGGGCGATCGGCGCCCCGGCCGGAATGGCACAGGCGGCCCGGATCAGGTCCGGCCGGGGGACCGGCGGCTGCCAGCGGGCCGGGCTGTTGTGGACGACCACGATCCGCCGGGGCCGATAGCGGGCACCGAGGTCGTCGGCCAGCGACTGGTTGACCGTCACCAACGCGTCGGCAGCCCGGGTCCAGCGCCGCTCGCTGCGGGCCAGCATCCATTTCAGCAGGCGCGGCCGGCCGGCGTTCGAGCCGGACTCGAGGAAGATCTCGTGGCTGTCGTAGACCAGTTGCCCGCCGGTCCGGCGCCACGCCCGGCCGGCCGCTTCGAGGCCACTCAGGTCATGGCCGTGGTAGACGTCGCCGGCCGGCGCCGCGGCGGCCGCCCGTTGCGCCCAGCCCAGGACCACCCAGCGCCAGCGGACGAGCCAGTCGAAGTTCGAGCCGCCCGGCCGGCCCGGGCGCCGGCTGGCCCGGACGTAGAACGGCGCCCGGATCAGCGCCCAGGGGATCGTCACGATCGCGGCCATCAGCAGCCCGGCGACCTCGACCAGGTCGGGCGGCCGATGATGGATCGCTCGCTGGACCCGATCCTGCCACCAGCGGCGCATCCGCCAGGGATGGCTGAGCCAGGTCCAGTAGAACCGCCAGCGCTGGGGCACCGGGACCCGGACGATCACGAAGCCGTCGCGCTCCTCGCGGTCACCCACGGTCGCCACCGGATCCGTCGGACGGGCCATGATCGTGACCTGG
>DATGGC010000359.1:0-5111 GCA_035308745.1 Candidatus Limnocylindrales bacterium
CCGATCCGAGACGGCCGACAGGTCGGTCCCGAGCAGGACCCGTCGGACGCTGTCCGGCGGGCCACTCATCGCCCGAGGTGCAAGGGCCAAGGCCGAAGCCGTGATGTCCATGGGCCGATCATGGCCACCGGCGACACGGTCGACCAGTGACCTACGGCCCGATCGAACAGGCCGACCGGCCCGGGGACGTGGCGGGCCGGGCCATATGATGACGACCATGGCAGATCGACAGGCTCGCGCGGCAGCCGACGACGCGCGAGCGGTCCAGGCGGCCCTCGATGCCGCCGTCCGGAGCATCGCCGGCCTGACCTCGGTCGACGAGACGCTGCAGGTGATCGTCGACCGAGTCCGCCCGCTGATCGGTGCTCAATACGCTGCCCTGGGGATCAACGATGCGAGCGGCCGGATCGAGCGGTTCATCACCAGCGGCATGGACGACGCGACGCGTCGGGCGATCGGCCCGCTGCCCGAGGGCCACGGCCTCCTGGGCCTGATCATCCACGAGAACCGCTCGTTCCGGATTCCCGACCTCAACACCGACTCGCATCGCTACGGCTTTCCAGCCAACCACCCGCCGATGACCAGCTTCCTGGGCGTGCCGATCACGGTCAAGAACACCTCGGTCGGTCGGCTGTACCTGACCAACAAGATCGGCGCGGCCGAGTTCAGCCTGGACGATCAGGCGCTGGCTGAGACGTTCGCCCTCCACGCCGGGATCGCGATGGAGAACGCCCGGCTCCACGAGCAGCTCCAGCGCCTGGCCGTCGTCGACGAGCGGGAGCGGATCTCGAAGGACCTCCACGACGGGATCATCCAAAACCTGTACGCGGTCGGCCTGTCGCTCGAGGATGTCCCGGAGCTGATGCGCGATGACGCGACCGACGCTGAAGCCCGGGTCGAGCGGGCGATCGACTCGATCCACCTCGCGATCCAGGACATCCGCAATTTCATCTTCGGGTTGCGCCCGGAGCTCCTCGAAGGCACCAGCCTGGCCGGCGGGCTGGCGACCCTGGTCGAGGAGTACCGCCACAACACGATGATCGACCTCGAGCTTCAGCTGCCGGAGTCGAGCCCGGAACCATCCGCCGAGGTCACCAGCCACCTGCTCGCGATCGCCGGCGAGTCGCTCAGCAACGTGGTCCGCCATTCACGGGCGAGTCGAGCCACGGTCACGATCGCCCGTGCCGGCGACGGCGGAGGATTCGAGCTCCGGATCGCCGACAACGGGATCGGCTTCGATCCCAACCGGGTCGGCAAGCTCGGCCACCAGGGCCTCAACAACACCCGCGACCGGGCGACCCGGATCGGGGCTACCCTGCGGGTGGACAGCCGGCCAGGGGAGGGGACCACGATCGTGATCGGACTCGAGCCGGCGGATTCGACGAGGAGCCTCCGCGCCCATGCCTGATCCCACGCCGCCGCCGCCGCTCAGCTTGCTGATCGTCGACGACCACGAGGTCGTCCGGGCCGGGCTCGTCGCGCTCTTTGGGCGGCGGCGCGAGTTCACGGTCGTGGGCGAGGCCGGCACGGTGGCCGAAGCCATCGACGCCGCCCGCCGGTTCAAGCCCGACCTGGTCGTCATGGACGTCCGCCTGCCCGACGGCTCAGGCGTCGAAGCCTGCCGCGAGATTCGGGCCGAGCAGCCCGAAACACGGGTCGTGATGCTGACCAGCTATCCCGACGAGGATGCCGTCCTGTCGGCGATCATCGCCGGGGCCAGCGGGTACCTCCTCAAGCAGACCCGGGCCCGCGACCTGGTGGCCGCGCTCGAAGCGGTCGGCCGTGGCGAATCGCTGCTCGACCCCGCCGTCACCGGCCGCGTCCTGGAACGGATTCGGCGGATCGCCACCGCCGACCAGCCCGACGAGCTCGCCCAGCTGACGGCCCAGGAGCAGAAGATCCTGCTCCTGGTGGCCGAGGGCAAGACCAACAAGGAGATCGCCGGCGAGGTCTTCCTGTCGGACAAGACGGTCAAGAACTACGTCAGCTCGATCCTGGGCAAGCTCAACCTCGAGCGGCGCGCCCAGGCGGCGGCCTACATGGCCAAGGTCCGGGGTCCGGGCCGCGGCAACTGAGCCCGGGGCCATCCGCGCCGTGCCCGTGACCCAGGCCTGATGCGCATCGTCTCCGCCGCCGAGGCGGTCGCCGGCATCCGCAGCGGCCAGCAGGTCTACGTCCAATGTGCGGCCGCGACCCCGTCCGTCCTGCTCGATGCGCTCGTGGCACGGGCCGCCGAGCTGCGCGGGGTGGGCATGATCCATCTCCACACGGAGGGTCCCGGCCCGCACCTGGCGCCGGAGATGGCCGGCCACTTCCGTCATCGGGCCTTGTTCGTGGGCCCGAATGCCCGGGCGGCGGTGAACGAAGGCCGGGCCGACTACGTGCCTGTCTTCCTGTCCGAGGTGCCGGCGCTCTTCGACCGCGGGGCGCTGCCCCTCGACGCCGTGCTGGTCAATGTCAGCGTCCCCGACGAGCACGGCTTCTGCTCGCTGGGCGTATCGGTCGAGGCTATGCATGCGGCCATCCGGGCGGCGAAGACGGTCATCGTCCAGCTCAACCGGGCGATGCCGCGCTCGCTGGGCGACAGCTTCCTCCACGTCGATCACATCGACCTGGCGGTCGAGGTCGACGTGCCGCCCTACGAGCATCCGGCACCGCCGATCGGCGACGTCGAGCGGCGGATCGGCGAGCACGTGGCCCAGCTCGTCCCCAACGGGGCCACGATCCAGCTCGGGATCGGGGCGATCCCGGCGGCGACCGCCCTGGCCCTGACCGGCCATCGCGACCTGGGCGTGCACACCGAGATGTTCACCGATGCGGTCGTCGAGCTGGTCGAGGCCGGCGTCGTGACCGGGGCCCGCAAGGAGCGTAACCGGGGCAAGATCGTGGCTGCCTTCGTGATGGGCACCAGCCGGGTGTACGACTTCGTCGACGACAACCCGATGGTCGAGATGCGTTCGGTCGACTTCACCAACGACACCCACGTGATCCGCTCGTTCGAGTCCATGACCGCGATCAACTCGGCGATCGAAGTTGACCTGGGCGGCCAGGTGGTGGCCGATTCGATCGGCTCCCGGACCTACAGCGGCGTCGGCGGCCAGATGGATTTCGTGCGCGGCGCAGCGCTGGCCCCCAACGGCCGGGCGATCATCGCCCTGCCGTCGACCGCCGCCGGTGGGAGCGTCTCGCGGATCAGCCCGGTGATCGCCCCCGGCGCCGGCGTGGTGACGACCCGGGCCCACGTCCGGACCGTCGTCACCGAGTGGGGCGTGGCCGAGCTGTTCGGGCGGAGCCTCAGGGAGCGGGCGGTGGCCCTGATCGAGATCGCTCATCCCGACCACCGCGACTGGCTCCGCTCCGAGGCCCGCCAGCTGGGCCTGGCCTGACCCGGGCGGTCCCGACGTCCCGCCCAAGTCGGGCCGCCCGGCCCCCCGCACTCGGGCCACTCGGCCCATCCCGGCCTGGTCCGCAAAACCTACGGTAGTCGTGCTGAAACAAAAGCCCCGGACTTGCTGGGGCTCCCAAGCCGAAGGGATGGCACGAACCGATGACGACAACCAAGGCACGGGCAATCGCAGGGCTGCGGATCGCCCTGGGCGCCGGCTTCCTGTATGCCGGGCTGGAGAAGGTCTTCCAGCTTGCCGGCACCGGCGCATTCAATGTCGCCGGCTTCCTGACCCACGCGACCGGGGGCGCCCTGCCGGGCTCCGCGGCGACCGCGATCGTCAACCCGACCCACAGCTTCTGGGTCAGCCTTGCCGGCAACGCCGGCGCGGTCAGCGCGATCAACGTCCTCGTCCAGGCCGGTGAGATCGGGATCGGGATCGCCCTGATCCTGGGCCTCGCGACCCGCTTCGCCGCCATCGCGGGCGTCGTGATGATGGGCCTCTTCTACGTCGCCAACTGGAGCTTCGCCACCGGTCCGTTCAACGAGCAGTTCATGTACGGTGCGGTCGCCCTGGTCCTGGCCCTGGTCGGCGCCGGCGAGTACTACGGCCTCGATGCCCTGATCGAGAAGACCACCTGGTTCAGCCACACGCCGAGCCTGCGCTACGTGCTCGGATGATCGGCCAGTCGGGCCCCCGGCCCGACTGATCTGAGCACCAGCACCCAAGCGGCGGCGAGCACCGAGCTCACCGCCGCTTCACTCTGTCCGGAACGCAGACGCCTGCCGTCCGACCGCCGGCCAGATGGGTCATATCCGCCGTCCGGACGTTGGCCTACCGGCCGTACGACTCGACGCCGGGGCCGACGCCGGTCGCAGTGGACGGGACCGTCTGACAGCGGTCCGTGGGGCGTCCATCATGGGTCGATGAGCGACCTGCAGCCTCCTTCCGACTTCGATCCTGAGCGACCCCTGCCCGGACCGCCCCAGCCCTGGGCCGGAGCCTCGCAGCCCATCGATCGCGGCGCACCGCCGTGGTTCATGACCGAGATGATCGCGGCCGAGCCGGCCTTCGCCGCGCGGACACTGGCTCGCCTGGCCGCCGACGGATCAGCTGACCAGCTGGCGGCGGAGCTGCGCCGGGCCGCGACCGGCGGCGGACCGATCGTCGTCGTCGGCTGTGGGACCAGCGAGCACGGTGCCATCGGCGTGGCCGGGATCCTGGCCGACGCCTGGCGGACGGCCGGCCTGCCCGGTGCCGCACCCATTCCCGTCCAGTCCTTCGAGGCCAGCCTGGACGCCCAGGCCGGCCTGTGCCTCGCGATCAGCCATGACGGCGGGACGTGGGCCACGACCCGCGCCCTCGAGGCGGCTCGCGCGGCGGGGGCCCGGACCGCGATGATCACGGTCAGCTCCCAGGCACCGGGGGCGCAGGGCGTCGACATCGTCCTGGAGACTCACGAGCGCGACCAGAGCTACTGCCACACGATCGGCTATGTCTCGCCGCTCCTCGCGGCCACCGCCGTCGGCGCGGCGCTGACCGGACGGCCGGTCGATCCGGCGTCCGTCCGGGACCTGATGGCCGCCGGGATCGATGCCGCCGCAACCTCGGCGGCCGAGGCGATCGCGGCGGGGCTGGCCAGCCTCCGCCCGATCGTGACCGTAGGCACCGGGGCCGATCGCGGACCCGCCCGCGAGCTGGTCCTCAAGCTCGAGGAAGGGACCC
>DATGGC010000360.1:0-3014 GCA_035308745.1 Candidatus Limnocylindrales bacterium
ACGGTCCCGTTCGTTCGGTACTCAACCCACAAGATCCCGGGCGGGATCCTGGCGACGCCATACGTCGTCGTCTTCCTCCCCGACGGCCGGCTCACCGAGTACCTGACCCAGGACTACCTCGAGGACACCTGGCCCGTCCACCTGTACCTCGCGGTCAAGGGCGACATGGGCCTCGTTATCGAGAAGGTCTATCCGCACATCGACGCCTGGCTGACCGCGTTCCACACGGGTCGGATCCTGGGCATGCCTGGCTATGTCCAGGAGACCCGGATCCTCGACTACCAGATGGACGCGATGCCCGATTACGACGGCCGATACATCGGGATCCGCTGGCGAATCCAGACCCGGATCCGGAACAACATCCAGAGGAGCTCGACGTGACCAGGAAGAAGACCGAAGCCGCCGTGGCATCTGCGCCCGAGTCGGCCGTCCTCGATCACTTCACGCCGGGCGAGGCGGGGCTCTACAGCCACGAGGAGGCCCGGGCTCGCGCCGCGGCCTATGTCGCGGGGTCAGACGACGTCGGGGTAGCTGACGCGCCGCAGGATCTTACCGATGGCGACGTGGCTCACACCGAATCGCCGGCCTAGCTCCGGCTGGGAGACGTCGCCGGCGGCGTACAGGGCCCGGATCTCGCGGACCTGGTCCGCGGTGAACTGGGACCGCCCGTACCCCGGACCGCCGAGGCGCTCTGGATAGAGCCTGGTCCAATGGCGATCGCCACTTCCGGTTCGGGTACGGCCTTTCGCCACCCGGTCGGCGACGTTGTCGGCGTTGGCGCCCAGGAACAGATGGTCCGGGCGAACGCAGTTCCGAACATCGCAGCGATGGAGGACGTGCATCCCTTCGGGGATCGGGCCCCTCGCTAGCTCGAATGCGAGCCGATGGGCCCGCACCAATCGACCACGGATGGACAGGTTTCCGTACCCGTCCGCAGTCCTCGCCCCAGTCCACAGCCAACACCCTTCCGGGTTCACGCGCGACCAGAAATGGTCGATCGGGTCTCTCATCCGACAAGGATACCACGGCCAGTCGTGCGTAGGAGAACAAAGTGCCACAAGGACTCGTAGCTCTCTCCAAGTTCCAAGCTGGGCTTGAAACTGTCCGTGGCACGGCCGTCGCGGCCACGCGGATCCAGCCGATCAACGGCTACCTGGTCGAGAACGCCCAGCGCTCGATCATCCACGAGCAGCGCAACTCGTTCATCGACAACTTCCGGAACTTCCAGACCAAGCGGTTTGTCGAGCTCCGCGGGCTGAACACGAGCCCGACCTACGAGGACCTGCCCTGGTTCCTCCAGTCGTTTCTCAAGGGTGGCGTGACGGGCGTCCTGTCGGCCTCGACGGTCTACACCTACGCCTTCGCGCCGACGGCGGCCGCGGACGACCTCAAGACCGTCACCTGGGAGGTCGGCGACGACACCCAGGCATTCCAGGTCCCGTTCGGGATCGGCGACAACATCTCGCTCGAGTTCGTTGCCGACGGCCCCGCGAAGATGACCGTCGACTACCTCGGCCAGAAGGCGGTCAAGCAGGCCTTCACGGGCGCGCTCTCGGACCGCGTCACCGAGGACATCAACGGCTCGGTCATGACCGCGACGATCGACTCGACGACGATCGGCACAACCTCGGTCACCAACGTCCTGGGCGCCAAGTGGAGCCTGGCCAACAACTGGGTCCAGCTCTGGCGGCTCGACGGCGGCATCGTCCCCGGCGATGCCTACCGCAAGGTCCGCTCAGCGATGCTCGAGCTGACCGTCCAGTTCAACAACACGACCGAGTACGACGCGTTCATCACCGCGCCGGTCGAGCGGAAGGTCCGCCTCTCGGTCCTGGGCTCGGTCATCCCTGGCTCGACGGGCAACATCCAGAAGAGCCTGATCATCGATTGGTATGGCCTCTGGGACAGCGCGCCCCTGTCGGACAGCAACGGCATCCACACGGTGAAGCTCACCGGGACCTCGATGTACGACGTGACGGCCACGGCTGACTGGAAGATGACCGTCGCCAACGGCCTGGTGACGCTCCCGTGACGGGGGCGCTCAAGGTCGTCGAGCGACGCGAGGCGTCCGAGAAGATCCCCGGCCGGATCGAGTTCGAGGACGGCTCCTGGGCGCAGCTCGAGACCGAGCCGACCCACGCCCAGTTCAAGGTCATCACGAAGGCGTACACGGCGATGGCAGCCGGTGACGCCGGCGCTTCAATGGATGTGATGACCGAGACCGTCGCCGCCCTCCTCCTCCAGTGGACGGTGATGGACAAGAACGGGGTGCTCCTGCCGCCGACTCGGGAGGGCGTCGAGGCCGCCCGCCAGAAGTACGTCACCCCGCTCTTCATGGAAGCGGTCCGGATCTACCGAGACCAGCCCAGCCCAAAAGAGTAGCCGGCGACGTCCGCGTCGCCTTCGCGACGGGCGCGAACCGAGGGACGCGGCTGGCCGACGCGATCTTGATGGAGCAGCTCGAGATCACCTCGTGGGCCGATCTCCAGTCCACGCCAGAGCTCGTCCTCCAGTACCGCCTCGAGATCCGTGAGGAACGTGCGCGGCGGCAGGCGGCCCAGATGCCCCGCAACACCGGAGCCTGATCGATGGCCGACCAAGACGAGGTCCAGCTGGTCTTCCGCGCGGTCGACCAGATGTCCGACACGCTCAAGTCGATCGACTCCCAGCTCGGCAAGATGGGCGGGACGACGAAGGAGACGACGTCGGCCGTCGAGTCGCTCGGCTCGAAGATCGGCAGCGTCGCCCAGGCGATCAAGTCAGGCTTCGGCGCGGCCCTCGGCATCGACATCTTCCAGAAGCTCGACCAGGGCGTCCACGACCTGATCGATGCGATCCCGGCGGCGATCTCGGCCGGCAACGCCTACATCGACCAGGTCCACCAGATCGGGCTCGAGACGGGCATGTCGGCCACGCAGAGCTCGCTGCTGCTGGCCGCGGTCAAGGAACTCGGGATCCCGACGGATAACCTGGGCCAGCTCCTGGCCCGGCTGTCGCTGAACCTGAGCAACAAC
>DATGGC010000361.1:0-12239 GCA_035308745.1 Candidatus Limnocylindrales bacterium
GTGTAGAGCTTGCCGTCGGCCGACAGGCGGGCGCGGGTGCAGGCGCTGCAGAACGGCTGGCTGACCGAGGCGATCACCCCGACCTCGCCCGGGCTGTCGCGGTACGCCCAGCGGTCGGCGACCTCGCCCGGGTAGTTGGGCGGCACCGACTCGAGCCCCAGCTCGGCGTCGAGCGTGGCCAGGATCTCCGCGGCCGGGACGACCTCGTCCAGGCGCCAGCCGTTCGAGTGGCCGACATCCATGTACTCGATGAAGCGCAGGATGTGGCCGGCGTCCCGAGCCCAGCGGGCCATCGGCAGGATGCTCGTTTCGTTGACGCCGCGGCGGACGACCATGTTGACCTTGATCGGCCCGAAGCCGGCTTCGCCCGCCGCGACGATCCCGTCGAGGACCTTGGCGACCGGGTAGTCGACCCCGTTCATCGCCCGGAACGTGTCGTCGTCGAGCGAGTCGAGGCTGACGGTGACCCGGCCCAGGCCCGCGTCGCGGAGCGGCTGGGCCAGCTGGCGGAGCGCCGAGCCATTGGTGGTCAAGGTCAGGTCGAGCGGACCGCCGTCGGGCCGGCGGAGCGCGGCCAGCATCGCGATCAGCTCGGGCAGGTCGCGCCGGACGAGCGGCTCGCCGCCGGTCACCCGCAGCTTCTCCACGCCTTCGGCCACGAAGATCCGGGCCAGCCGCTCGATCTCCTCGAAGGTCAGGACCTCGGATCGCGGCAGGAAGGCGAAGTCACGCCCGTAGATCTCGCGCGGCATGCAGTAGGTGCACCGGAAGTTGCAGCGATCGGTGACCGAGATTCGCAGGTCGTGCAGGCGGCGGCCGAGGCGGTCGCGGACCGGCGCACCGGGATTGGCGAGGTCGGGCGCTGGGCCGGAAACGGACGTGCTGGGCGGGACCATCGAGTCATGGTAACGCCGGTGCGATCGGGGACCCTATGGACAGCCGGGCTCAACGCCGAGCTGAGCGTCGGAATCGGGAGGATTCGCACGAGAACTCGCGCATCAGGCCGGCGCAGCCGCCCTCGGTGCGCAATGACAACGGAGCCGGCGAACTGCCGGTGACGGCGGACACCGAGGCGATCCCGGTGCGGGACCTCCGGTACCACCGGATCGACCGATTGGTACCACTAGCGCACTCCACCGGACCGCCACCCGCTCCTACGATGCCCACACGTCCTCAGGGACTGCAAACCGAGCTCTCACCTGGAGGGAACCGCACGATCCATGGCGACGACCGAATCACGCACCGGCTTCCGACTCCCGTGGAGCTCGGAGGAGCGGAGTGACAAGGCGCCCGTTGGCCGGACCGACGAGGCTACCTCCACCGACGACGCCCCGGACACCGTGACCGAGGCCACCAGCGCTGCGCCCGAGGCCGGCGCCGAGGCGGCCCCGGCGACGGCCGAGGCGACGGCCGAGGCGACGGCCGAGGCGACGGTCGCTGAGACCGACGCGACCCAGGACCCACAGACCGATCAGCCCACCGCATCAGAATCGAGCCTGAAGGAAGCCTCCGTGGACTCCACCGCCACCGCCGCGCAGGCACCGACCCGGCCGACGAGCGCGCCTTCGGTCGCCAAGAAGCCGACCAAGTTCGTGCTCGACCTGACCCGCGCCATGCAGCAGGCCGCGGAGGAATCCCGCGCCCAGACGATGACCCAGTTCCAGGCCGATGCGAAGACCTTCATCGAAGGCATCCATTCGCGCTCGGCCGTCGAGGCCACCGACCTGCGCAAGCGCTCGGACGATGACATCTCGGGCATCCAGGACTGGTCGAAGGCCGAGATCGCCCGTATCCGCGAAGAGACCCAGGGGAAGATCGCCGAACGCAAGCAGGGCCTCGAGCGCGAGCTCGAGGAGCATGCCGGCCAGATCGAATACGAGATCGACCGGGTCCAGAGCCGGGTCGCCGGCTTCGAGCTCGAGATGGAGCGCTTCTTCGAGCAGCTGGTGACCGAGGAAGACCCGACCCAGATCGCGGTCATGGCCCAGACCCTGCCCGAGCCGCCGTCCTTCGACGCGTCGGTGCCCTGGCAGCCGTCGGCCGCCGTGGCCGAGCTGATCGGCGACACCCCGGTCAATGCCAGCGCCAGCCCGGCGACGGCCGAGCCCGAGGCCGAGACCGCCCAGCCGGACGCATCGACGCAGTCCGACAGCCCCGAGGCGGCGATGGCCGCGATCGAGGCCGCCCACCGGGCCGCCGAGGCGGCCGAGCCCGAGTCCGGCGCCGGGGAGGCCGAGTCGGCCGAGACCCCGACCGATGAGAACGACCCGCGCCTGGCCGCGCTCGGCCTGGCCCCCAACTTCGATGCCGCCGAGGCCGAAGCCGCCGCCGAGGCAACGTCGGCCGACGACGAGATCCCGACGATGGGCGACGACGCCCTGGCGGCTCGCCTGGCCGGGCTGGTTCCGGCCGAGGGTGAGGCCAGCGACGCGCGCCCGGTCCGGGCCGCCTCCGACCAGACCTCCAAGGTCGTCGTGTCGGGGCTGGTCAGCGTGGCCAGCATCGCCAGCTTCAAGCGCCATCTCGGGCGGGTGAACGGCGTCCAGTCGGTCGGCGTTTCGTCGGGACCCGACGGCGAGTTCATCTTCACGGTCCATCACGACGACGCGGTCAACCTGAGCGAGGTCGTCCCGGCCCTGCCCGGCTTCCGGGCGCGGGTCACCAATTCGGCCGACGGGGTCGTCAATGTGACGGCTCACGATCCAGAGTCAGGGAGCTAGGCCACCATGGGCCGCCAGGCGATCGTCGTCGCACTGCCCCGCGACGAGCAGATCGCGGTTATCAAGGAGCTCACCGAGGCCGGCTTCGATGCCCTGGCCGTCACCACGCCGGAAGAGCTGGAGGCGATCTTCAACTCCCGCCGCGAGGTGGGAGTTGCGATTCTGGACGGCGAGAGCGACTTCGATCGCTCGCTCGAGTTCTACTCCCTGCTCCACGACGCGGATCGCGCGGTGCCGGCCCTGATGGTCGTCTCGCCGCGCGCCCTCGACCGGCTGGCCGGCGCGGCCACCAAGGCCGACATCAACGACGAGTTCTTCACCCGGCCGTACTCGACCGACTCGCTCCGCTGGCGGATCGAGGCGATGCTGATCCGCTCGGTCACGATCGATGACGGCAGTGGCCCGATCCTCCAGTCGGGCGGCGACTTCGAATCGGAGTCGTGGTCGAAGCGGGCCACGATCGTCTCCATCTTCAATCCCAAGGGCGGCGTCGGCAAGACGACCACGGCCCTCAACCTGGCGGCCGCCCTGCAGGTCCGGATGGGCCTGAAGGTGATGCTGATCGACGCCGACACGGTGACCGGCCACATCGCGACCTCGCTCGGCCTGGAATCGGTGACGACAGTGGTCGATGCCTGGACCGAGGACGTCGAGGAAGGCCGCTCTGAGCGCAGCCTGATCGATATCGCGACCCAGCATCAGAACGGCCTGACGGTGTGCGTCCTGACCGCGACCCCGCTCAACACCGAGATTCTGGTCCCGGAGCGGGTGGGCGAGGCAATCCGCGCCGCGCGGCGCGGCTTCGACTTCATCATCGTCGACATGCACCCCTCGTACAGCCCGCTCAACCAGGAGATCTTCGAGCGCAGCGACCGGATCCTCGTGCCGGTCACGCCGGACGTGCCCGCCCTGCGGGCCGCGGTCCAGATGCGCGACGTCGCCCAGGAGCTGGGCGTCCGGGACAAGCTGGCCCTGGTGGTCAACCGGGCGAACAGCGGCGTCTCCGTGGCCGACATGGAGAAGACGGTCGGGATGCCCGCCCTGGCCCTGATCCGATCGGGTGGCCTGCTCTTCGTGCGGGCTGCCAACGAGGGCCGCTCGGTCGTCGAGCAGTACCCCAAGGAGAAGGTGACCGAGGACTTCGAGGTCCTCGCCCAGAAGCTGGTCGGGACCGAGATCCAGGTGACCGACAAGGCGGCGGCGGCCAAGCCGAGCTTCCGGCTCTTCAACCGGACCAAGGAACCCGCCCGGGCCTGATCCTTGCCGGCGGCCGGGCCGCCGGATCAGCCTTGGCGCTGAGCGCCCCGAGCTAGCGCCGCGCGCCGTCGTCGCCGGTGTTGCTCTCGAGCTGCTCCACCCGGCGCAGGTATTGCCGGTTGACCAGGATCGTGTCCGTGGAACCTTCGCCGATGCGCGTCTCGTAGAGCATCACCTGGCCGCCGGTGACCGCGAAGAACATGTCGTTCGAGCGATCCAGGAGGCGCTCCGGCTCATGCCCCGGAAACAGGTGGACCGTTCCCCGGACCCGGAATGGCGGCACCTCGAGGGCCACCTCGTAGCTCACCTTGTGGACCCGGTGGGCCGCCTTCTCGTCGTCGGAGAAGTCGGGCAACGAGCTCTCACCGGCCAGGACCACGATCAGGTCGTAGGGATCGATGCTGCGCAGGCCGGGCACCGGGCTGAGCGGCTCGGAACCGTCGAGCGGCGCCCAGTTGACGTCGCGGATCGAGATCGCGTCGCGCCGATTGAGGGCATCGGACAGCCGGCCGGTGACGGCCATCACGCCGACCAGGCGCCACTCCTCGGTCAGCCCGTCGAAGGCCACGCCTCCCGCGGCCGCCGGCAGGGCGGCCGGTGGGGCCGCGTCGGCAACCGGTGCCGAGGCGTCGGCGGGCTCGGTCGGCTTGTCGTCTCGCTTGCCGAAGCCGAACGGCACTACTCCTCCTCGGCCGAGCCGCTGTTGTCGCGGATCGTCTCGACCACGCCGGCATCGGCCAGGGTGGTCGTGTCGCCCAGCACGCGGTGCTCGGCGATGTCGCGCAGGAGCCGGCGCATGATCTTGCCCGAGCGGGTCTTGGGCAGGTCCGGGGTGAACATCAGGAATTTGGGCCGGGCAATCGGGCCGATCACGTAGGCGACGTGCTCACGGAGCTGGACGGCCAGGCTGTCGTTGGCCTCGACGCCGGTCTTGAGGGTCACGAAGGCGAAGATCGCCTGGCCGCTGATCTCATCGAGCTTGCCCACCACCGCGGCCTCGGCCACGCTGGGGTGATCGACCAGGGCCGATTCGACCTCGATCGTGCTGATCCGATGCCCGGCGACGTTCATCACGTCGTCCACCCGGCCGAGCAGCCAGTAGTACCCCTCGTCGTCCCGCTTGGCGCCGTCGCCGGCGAAATACATCCCCGGGAAACGGCTCCAGTAGGTCGAGCGGTAGCGCTCCGGGTCGCCGTAGATCCCGCGCAGCATCGAGGGCCAGGGCTGCTTCAGCACGAGGTAGCCGCCACCGCCGAGGGGCACGCTCTGGCCGGTGGCGTCGACGACGTCGGCCACGATCCCGGGCAGCGGGAAGGTCGCCGAGCCGGGCTTGGTCGTTGTCACGCCGGGCAACGGGCTGATCAGGATCGAGCCGGTCTCCGTCTGCCACCAAGTATCGACGATCGGCGCCGTGCCGCCGCCGATGTTGCGCTGGTACCACAGCCACGCCTCAGGGTTGATCGGCTCGCCGACCGAGCCCAGGACGCGCAGCGACGACAGGTCGTGGCGGGCCGGGTACGCCTCGCCCTGCTTCATGAACGCCCGGATCGCGGTCGGCGCGCAGTACAGGATCGAGACCTTGAGGTCCTCGACGATCTGCCACCAGCGGTCCCAGTCCGGCGTGTCCGGGGCGCCTTCGTACAGGACGCCGGTCGTGGCGTTGGCCAGCGGGCCGTACACGATGTAGCTGTGGCCGGTCACCCAGCCGATGTCGGCGGCGCACCAGTAGACGTCGTCGGGCTTGACGTCGAAGACGATCTCGTGGGTGAACGAGGCGCCCAGCAGGTAGCCCGCCGAGGTGTGGATGATGCCCTTGGGCTTGGCCGTCGTGCCCGAGGTGTAGAGCAGGTACAGGAGCTGCTCGCTGTCGACCGGCACCGGCGGGCAGATCGGGTCCTGGCGCTCGACGATGTCGTGCCACCAATGGTCGCGGCCCTCGACCATGTGGACGCCCTCGCCGATCCGGCTGACCACGATCGAGCCGGTGATCGAGGGGGTCGAGGCCAGCGCCTCGTCGGCGTGGTGCTTGAGGCCGACTGGCTTGCCCCGCCGCCAGCCGCCGTCGGCGGTGATCAGGACCTTGGCCTGGGCGTCGTTGATCCGGTCCGACAGGGCCTCCGCCGAGAAGCCGCCGAAGATCACGGTGTGGGCGGCCCCGAGGCGGGCACAGGCCAGCATCGCGATCGGCAGCTCGGGGATCATCGGCATGTAGATCGCCACCCGATCGCCGGTCTGGACGCCCAGCTCCTTGAGAGCGTTGGCCGCCTTGCCCACCTCGCGCAGCAGGTCGGCGTAGGTCAGCGTCCGCGTATCGCCCGGCTCGCCGATCCAGTGGTACGCGACCTTGTCGCCGAGGCCGGCCTCGACATGCCGGTCGAGGCAGTTCTCGGACACGTTCAGGCGGCCGCCCAGGAACCACTTGGCGAAAGGCAGGTCCCACTCGAGGGTGGTGTGGAACGGCTCGGTCCAGCGCAGCCGCTCGCGGGCCCGCTTGGCCCAGAACGCCTCGAAGTCGGCGTCGGCTTCGCCATAGAGGGCGCTGCTGGCATTGGCCTGGGCCGCGAACGCCGGATCCGGGGCGAATCGGCGCGCCTCATTGAGCAGCGGCATCGTCTCGATCTCGGGCTGGGACGCGGGTTCGCTGCTCACGAGGGTCCTCCTGCGGCTTCTCCGGCCATTCTACGCGGGCGGCCGGGCTCGAAACCCCGGCCGGGCAGGCGATCAGCTGCCGGCCGCACCCTCGCCCGGTTCGTCGCTCCCGGGCGGATCGTCGTCGAGGTCCAGCCGGGCGGCCGGCCCAACCGCCATCGACCCGCTGACAGGCATGCCCGAGGGCAGGACCGGGGCCGGGATCTCGATCCCGTTGGCGGCCATCGCGGCCAGGATTCGCTTGCGCAGCTCGCCGGTCACGGCGACCATGTCGCCGGCCCGCACCCGGCCCAGGATCTTGAGGGTGATCCCCCGCTCGCCGAGCTGGTCGACCCGGTCGACCGCGGGTGTCTCGAGGATTCGCGGCCCCCAGGCCGGATCGGCGGCCAAGCCGGTCCCCACGGCGTCGAAGACCTGGATCGCGTGCTCGATGTCGGTGCCGTAGGCGACGACCACATCGTGGTTGATCCGGCGCCATACCCGGGTCCGGTTCGAGGCGACCTTGATCTCACCGTTCGGCACGTTGTGGACCACGCCATCGGCATCGCGCAGGACGGTCCGCCGGAGGGTCAGCTCCTCCACCGTTCCGGTGACTCCGGCGATCTCGACGACATCGCCCTGCCCGTACTGGTTCTCGAGCAGGATCAGGATCCCCGAGAAGAAGTCGCGAACGATGGCCTGGGCCCCGAAGCCGATCGCGATCCCGACGACCCCCAGGCCGGCGATCGCCGGCCCGACGTCGAGGCCGATCTGCTCGAGGACGAGCAGGCCGCCGATGGTCAGCACGAAGCCCTTGACGACGTACCCGGCGAGGGCCTCGATCGTGGTGAACCGCTTGCTGACCTCGGCCGCCTCGTCGAGGCTCGATTCGGACTGGGCCCGGGCCTGCATCGCGGCCAGGACCCGGCGCAGGGCACCCAGCGTGAGCCTGGTGATCGCCACGCACACGACGATGATGACGAGGACGATCAGGAGGCGGTCGGCGATGATCGCCAGCCAGGCGGTGTAGGTATCGGGCATGACCCGTGCAGCCTAGCGCGCCCGGCCGCTCCGCTGCCGGGTCAACGGTTCCGAGTCAGCGCCCAGGCGGCTGCGCCGACGGCTCGGCTTCAGGCGGCTGTGCCGACGGCTCGGCTTCAGGCGGCTGCGCCGCCCAGGCGCACCGAGATCGCGGCGGCTGCTTCGCGCGCCTGGGAGGCCAGCTCGGGGATCCGGCGTGGGGTCAGGCGGAAGGCTGGGCCCCAGATGTCGACCGCGGCGATGACCGCTCCCCGCGCATCGTGGACCGGAGCGGCGACCGCGTTGAGGCCCAGCTCGAACTCGCCGATCGCCGTCGCGTAGCCCCGCCGGCGCACGCGGGAGAGCTCCTCGAGGAGGGGCTCGAGCTCGGTGATCGTGCGCTCGGTGTAGGCCGCCAGGCCCTTGCGCACGACGCGCAGGACCTCGCGCTCGGCCAGGGCCGCCAGGAGGACCTTGCCCGACGCGACGCAGTGGAGCGGCGTCGAGCGGCCCGTCCAGTCGCCAACGGCAATCAGGTTCGGGCCATCGGCCTGGGCGACCGTCAGCAGCTGGTCGCCCTCGAGCGCTCCGAGGCCGGTCGTCTCGCGCGTCAGGCGAGCCAGTCGTTCGAGCTCGGGCATCGCGATGCCGCGCAGGTCAAGGGTCCGCTCGGCGCGCTCGGCCAGCCGGATCACGACCAGTCCCAGGCGGTACTTGCCGCTCTCCTCGTCCTGTTCGACCAGGCCTCGTCGCTCGAGCGTCGCGAGCAGCCGCGACGCCGTTGACTTGTGGAGGCCCAGCCGGCGGGCCAACTCGGTCACCCCGGCCTCGCCGGCCGATTCGCCCAGTGCGAGCAGGAGCGAAGCCGCGCGATCGACCGAGCGGACCGCGTTGCCGTCGATCAACGAGCGGTCCCGATCGAGCGCGCCGGATCGCAGCGCCAGGCCGCCATCAGTCAAGGACGAGGCTGGGCGCGGCGATTCCGTGCGCCCGGGCGTCGAGGGCCGCGGCGAGCGAGCCTTCGAACGCTTCGAGGATCTGGGCCTCGTCGGCATCGTCGTGGGCGGCGCACAGGAACCACGGCTCGCGCGAGTCCGGCTCGGGCATCGCGCCGCGGGGATGCATCCCGACTGCGACGGCGTCGTACAGGTCGTGGTCCGTCTTGACCCAGTCGCGGTATTCGCGGACGTCCTCGCTGGTGAACATGATCCCGAACATCGCGGGCACGCCGGTGAAGTTGAAGGGCAGCCCCTTGGCGTTCAGGATCGAGGCCAGGCCGGCCTGGACCGAGAGGCCGCGACGCTTGATCCCTTCCACGACCGAGCCGTCCTTGAGGATCGACAGGGTGGCGACGGCCGCGGCGGCGGCCACCCGGTTGCCGGCATACGTGCCGCCGTGACTGACCTTGTCGGGCAGCACGCTCATGACTTCCCGGCTGCCACCGAAGGCCGCCGCCGGATAGCCATTGCCGATCGCCTTGGCGAACGAGGCCAGGTCCGGGGTGATTCCGAAGTACTCGGCCGCGCCGCCCCGGGCGATCCGGAAGCCGGTCTTCACTTCGTCGAAGATCAGCAGGGCCCCGAACTCCTTGGTGATCGCCCGGACCCCGGCGTGGAAGCCCTCCTTGGGCAGGATCCCCTGGGCGTTGCCCAGGACCGGCTCGATGATCACCGCGGCGATCTCGTCGCCCTGGGCCTCGAAGACCCGGCGGAGGGTGCCTAGGTCGTTGTAGGGCACCGGGATGATCGTCTGGGTGACGGCCTCCGGGATGCCTCGGCCCCAGGCCAGGTGGACCGGGTTGTCGCGATCGCCCAGCTCGTCCATGTCGTTGGGCAGTACGCTGATCAGGGCGTAGTCGTGGACGCCGTGGTACTGGCCTTCGAACTTGATGATCTTCTCGCGGCCCGTGTAGGCCCGGGCAACGCGCATCAGGTGCATCGTGGCCTCGGTGCCCGAGACGGTCATCCGGACCATCTCGACCCAGCCGGTGATCTCCTTGATCAGCTCGCAGGCGCGGACCTCGTCCTCGCTGGTCAGCGAGAAGCTGACCCCGCGGCGCATCCGCTCATTGACGTAGTCGTCCACCCGGTCGTCGCCATGACCGAGCATGACCGGGCCGTAGCCCATTCGCAGGTCGACGTACTCGTTCTGGTCCATGTCCCAGACCCGGCCGCCCTTGCCCCGATCGACGTAGATCGTGTCTTCGCCCCACGTCCGGAAGTTCGAGTCGGTGCCACCCGGCATCGACTTCATCGCCCGCTGGTAGAGCTCAGCCTGGCGTTCGCGCTTCAGGGTCGGGGTTGGGCGCGTGGCGGGTTGGGTGGCCATGAATCCCTCCGGGATGGACCGCCGGTCATCCGCTGGAGCCGGTCCAGGTGGACCGCTGCGTTGGTGCGACAGGCGGGACGCTTGCCCGGGTCGCGGAACGCCTCCCGGAAGCGTTGCGCGATACGGGACTGGTTGCTCCCTAGGATGCCACTCCGCCGCGTGCCCGGTCAACACGATATTCGCGGGAGAGCGGTGATTCGGGTGCGAAATCCGGTCGTGTGTGGCGCTCAGGCGCACCAAACCGTGATCAATCGCCGGGTGCCGGTCTCTCCCCGGGTCGGTTGATGTCGAGCCGCACGAGCCAGCGCGGCAGGCCGGCGCTGTGGGCATCGGTCAGCCGAACCCGGCGAAAGCCGGCCGCGTCGAACATCGAGGCGATGCCCACGTAGGCAAAGCCGGTGTCGATCCGATGGCCCTCGGGGTCGACTGGGTAGGCCTCGACGCCTGGCGCTCCGGCGGCCCGGGCTGCGGCGATGACTGCGCCCAGCAGGACCCGGGCGACGCCCCGGCGGCGATAGCCGACCCGGATCCGGAAGCAGCCGATCGCCCACACGGGACGATCGTCGATGGCCGGGATCACCCGGGAGTGATCGAGGCGAGGCGTGGCGCCCCGGACGCTCACCCCGCACCAGCCGACCGGAACGCCGTCGAGGTAGGCAACGAAGCCGGGCGGGGGCGGGCCGTCGGCCCGCTCGGACCGGAGCATTTCGGACCGGAGCAGCTCGGGCCGGGTCAGGCGAGGCTCACCGGGTCGCCGGGCAAGCCCCCGCCAGGGCTGGCACCAGCAACCCCGGTCGGGTCCGTCACCGCCCAGCAGCAACTCGACGTCGGGCCAGCGATCGGCCGTGGCCGGGCGAACCTCGAGCTCCGCCGGTTCATCGGTCATCCGCCAACGATACCGACGCGGTCACCCCGCCGTGATCGATGTCAGGGCCCGATCCGGCGGCGCGCGTCGCTGGTACCGTGCGCGGGTGACCCAGACCGAGGAGCTGTTCGGTGCGATCCGCGCGGGCGACCTGGCGGCCGTCGACCGGCTCCTGGCCGAGCGTCCATACCTCGCGGGCGCCAGCGATGCCGCCGGGCTCAGCGCCGTGACAGTGGCGGCGTATCACCGCCAGCCGGCCATCATCGAGCGGCTCCTCGCTGCCCAGCCGGACCTGGATCGCTTCGAAGCGGCCATCGTCGGCGACCTGGGCCGGCTCGCCGAGCTGCTCGATGAGCCTGATGCCGAGCCGATCGACCAGCGTTCGGGCGACGGCTTCACTGCCCTCCACCTGGCCGCGTACTTCGGCCGCCTGCGCGCCGCGCAGGAGCTGCTCGACCGGGGCGCCGACCCGAACGCCTGGTCGTCGGGTGGGCTGCGCGTCCAGCCGTTGCACAGCGCGGTCTCCGCCGGCCACGAGGCGCTGGCCCGGCTGCTCGTGGAGCGCGGGGCGAGGCCCGATCAGGCCCAGGACGGTGGCTACACGCCGCTCCACGCGGCCGCGGCGAACGGGCTGACCGGGTTGTCCGACTTCCTGATCGCCCACGGGGCGAACCCGAAGGCCCTGACCCAGGACATCCTGACCCCGGCCGACCTCGCCGAGCGCGCCGGCCACGGGGACCTGGCTGCCCACCTGCGCTCAGTCGGCGGCTGATCCTCCGGCCGGGACCGACGTTGTGCGTCCCGGGGCGACATTCGTCCCAACCTGGGGCCCAGGCCGCGACACTCGGACGCGAGTGAGCGAACGCGGGTTCGGACCTGGGCCGGGCCGGCTCGGGCGACGTTCCTCGACAAATTCCGCCCGGAGCTGCGAGCGTCGCCCAACGACGACGCGCCGCGGAACGTCAGGCGGGAGTCGCCACCCAGGTCGGCAGCTCGCGGGCGAGCGTGGCCAGGGGCAGCGAGCCGTGGCCGAGGACCGCGTCGTGGAACGCGCGCAGGTCGAAGGCCGAGCCGTCGCGGCGCTCGATCTCGGCCCGCAGTCGCTCGATCTCACGCTGGCCGATCTTGTAGGTCAGGGCCTGGCCCGGCCAGCAGATATAGCGGTCGGTCTCGATCACCGCGTCCGTCTCGCTCAGTCCGGCGCTGCGCAGGAAGTCGATCGAGCGCTGGCGCGGCCAGCGGAGCGCGTGGAGGCCCGTATCGACGACCAGCCGGGCGGCCCGCCAGGCCATCGCGTCGAGCATCCCGAAGCGCTCCGCCTCGTTCCGGAAGAGGCCCATCTCATCGGCCAGCCGCTCCGAGTAGAGGCCCCAGCCCTCGACGTAGGCACCCCCGACCAGGCGCGAGCCGAGGCGCCGGAA
>DATGGC010000362.1:0-6224 GCA_035308745.1 Candidatus Limnocylindrales bacterium
CGAGCGACGGGACGCTACCCCTCGGGGACCTCGAGCTCGCCGGGGTCCGCGAAGGCCTTGGCTTCGCCCAGGCCGCGGGAGGCGGCCATCGCCTCGCGGTAGACGCCCACCGCGTCGTCGACGCACATCACGACCAGATCACCTGGAGCGGCGTGGCGCAGGGCCAGCCGGACCGCGCTCATCTCCTCGAGCACCGTCTCCACCTTGGTCGCCCGGCCCGAGCCGTCAGCGGCAGCCGCCGACGTGCCTTCGACCACGTGCCCGGCGGTTTCTCCGGCCGACCGGCCACGGAGGTTCTTGTCCTCGCGGATGATGATCTCGTCGAAGGCGGTCGCGGCGACCGCACCGTAGTCGCGCTGGTCCTGGTCGCGCCGGTCGCCAGGAATCCCGATCACGCCGATCGCCCGTCCATGGCGGACGGTCGCGGCCTCGGCCACCTTCGAGCGGGCGGCCTTCGAGCGCGGTCCCCGACTCGAGGTCAGGTCGGTTTCGCTCATCATCCGCTGGACGAAGTCGGTCAGCTGGCGCATGCCATCGACGTTGTGGCAGTAGTCGATCACGACCCGCACGCCGCCCAGCTCAAGCAGGTTGAGGCGGCCGGGCGCCTGGAAGAACGAGGTCGAGAAGGTCCGCAGGCCCTGCCGGATGTCGTGCAGGTGGGCACCTGCAGCCCACGCGGCCGCGGCCGCGGCCAGGGCGTTGGCCACGTTCATCCGGGCCTTGCCGTCGAACGTCGCCGGGATCAGGTGGGTGTACAGGATGGGCATCGTCCGGCCGGCCAGGCGCAGGACGATCAGGTCGCCCTCGGGCGTCTCGTCGATCGTGAACGCGGCGCCGCCCCGGCCGACATGGCCGTCGACCCGGTCGTAGCCCTCCTCGCCCTTGGTCGTCTGCATCGAGAAGTACACGACCCGGCCGGCGGAATGACGGCCCATCCGGGCAACGAGCGGGTCGTCGGCGTTGAGGACGACGCTGCCCGAGCGGGGCACGGCATCCACGACGACGGCCTTGACGTTGGCCAGCTGGCCGATCGAGGTGATCCCGCCCAGGCCCATGTGGTCGCCGGTCACGTTGGTCACGACCGCCACGTCGTTGCGGTCGTAGCCCAGCCCCTCGCGCAGGATCCCGCCCCGGGCCACCTCGAAGACCGCCGTGTCGACGGTCGGGTTCTGGAGCACCATCTGGGCCGACTTGGGGCCCGACATGTCGCCCTTCTTGATCATCCGGCCGTCGATCACGATGCCGTCGGTCGAGGTCATCCCGACCCGGCGGCCCATCAGCTTGAGGATGTGGGCGATCATCCGGACCGTCGTGGTCTTGCCGTTCGTGCCGGTCACGGCCAGGATCGGGATCCGGGCCGGAGTACCCGCCGGGAAGAGCCCGTCGATCACCGGCCGGGCCACGTACTGCGGCTCGCCCTCGGTCGGGTGGGTGTGCATCCGGAAGCCGGGCGCGGCATTGACCTCGACGATCGCGCCGCCCGTCTCGCGCACCGGGGTGGCGATGTCCGGGCAGATGAAGTCGATCCCGGCCACGTCCAGGCCGATGATCCGGGCCGCCGTCTCGGCGATCTCGACATTGTCCGGATGGGCCTCGATCGTCCGGTCGGTCGACGTGCCGCCGGTCGACATGTTGCCGGTCAGGGCCAGCTTGACCCGCACCCCGGCCGGCAAGACCGAATCGAGCTCGAAGCCCTGGGCCCGGACCAGCTCGATCGCGTCCGCCTCGACCCGGATCCGGGTGAGCACCTTCTCGTGGCCGATCCCCCGGCGCGGATCGGCGTTGGCGATCTCGACCAGCTGCCCGATCGTGTGCTCGCCGTCGCCGACGACCGAGGCCGGCACCCGCTCGGCGATCGCGGCGACCTTGCCCCCGATCACCAGGCAGCGGTAGTCGTTGCCGGCGACATACGTCTCGACCACCAGGTCACCCGAGCGGCTCTCGCGCCGGGCGCCGTGGAAGGCCGCCCGGACGGCCTCCTCCGAGCGCAGGTCGAGGTGGACGCCCCGGCCGTGGTTGCCGTCGAGCGGCTTGACCACGCAGGGGTAGCCCAGCCGCTTGGCGGCCGCGACCGTGTCTTCCTCGTTGTCGACCAGCTCCGAGCGGGGCACGGGCAGGCCGGCCGAGTCGAGGAGCTTGTTGGTCAGGCTCTTGTCGGAGGCGATGTCGACCGCGATGGCCGAGGTCCGCGAGGTCATCGTCGCCCGGATCCGCTGCTGGTGGACGCCCTGGCCAAGCTGGACCAGGGAGTGCCGGTCCAGCCGGATGTAGGGGATGTCGCGGCTGACGGCCTCGTCGATGAGGGCCTGGGTCGACGGCCCGAAGGCGGCCCGCTCGGCGAGCCGGATCAGGCCCTCGAGCTCGGCCATCAGGTCGAACCCGGGGCTGGCGGCAGGATCGACGAGATGGTTGACGAGGGCGACCGCGATCCGGCCGGCCTCGATCCCGACCGACTCCTCGCGGTATTCGTAGATCACGTTGTAGCGGCCGTAGCCGCCCGCCGAGCGGGTCTTGCCGTGACGGACGTCGGTCCCGGCCAGGTTCTGGAGCTCGAGCGCGATGTGCTCGGCGACGTGCCCCGTCCAGGTCCCTTCGCGCAGGCGGGTGATGAAGCCGCCCCGCCGACCGAGCGAGCAGGCGTGGTCCTCGAGCGTCGGCAGCAGCCCGACCAGGGCATCGACGAAGCCCGGGATGGTATTGCTCGGGAACTCCTCGAGGTTGCCCAGGTCGACCAGCATCCGCACGACCGGCTCGCGGGCCCAGTAGTTGGGGCCGCGCAGGATCCGGGTCTCGACGATGGTCAGGGTCGGCTCGGGCCGGGCGGGGGGCGTGGCGCTCCCGCCGGACGACTTCGGTCGGGGCGACGGTGCGGTCTGGGCCACGAGCAACTCCTCGCGATGGTCGATGGTGGGCGGCGGCGGCCGGTGGCCCGGCGGCGCCAGGTGATCAGCTTGAGGCGGCCTCCCCGCCGGCCAGCGCCCGGAGCGGCGGCGTTGCGATTCGCCGCCGGCGGCGGAGGTCGAAGTGATAGCCGGCGGGCAGCGAATGGAGGACGACGCCGCTGATCATCAGCGGCCGGTGGCCGCCGATCTCCCAGGCGTCGGTTTCCGAGTTCGCCCCGTCGATGATCGTGATGCTGCCCCGGCCGATGACTTCCATGATGTGGTCCGCGCCGACGATCCCGGCGGTGTCCTCGTCGACGCCCAGGCCAAGCAGGCTCGGGTTCTGGGCGATCAGGCTGAGCAGCCGCCCCAGCCGGTTCCGCTGCTGGAAATGCTGGTCGATGATCACCCCGGGCAGGACGCCCAGGCCCGCCGCGATCTGGGCCATGCGCAGCTTGGGTGTCGCCCCGGATGCCCCGAAGGCGATCATGTGGCTGCTCATCGCCGACGCGCCGGCCGACGTCCCGGCGATGACCGCGCCGGCCTGGAAGCGCTCGAAGATCTCGTTGGCCAGACGGGTCCCCCCGAGGGTCGAGCTCAGACGGAGCTGGTTGCCGCCGGTCAGGAAAATGCCGGTCGCGTCGCGCAACGCGCGGACCGCCGTGTCGTCGTTGGCCTGCTGGCGGGTCACGGCGTGGATCGGGCGCACGGTGGCGACGCCCAGCTGGCCAAAGACGGTCCGATAGCGCTCGCCGGCCTCGAGGCCCATCGACGAGGCCGTGCTGATCACCGCCACGACCGCGTCGGGACCCCCGGCGAGCGTGACGAAGCGACTGAGGATGACCCGATCGCGGACCTTGTCCTCGGCGCCGCCGATCACGATGACCGTCCCTTGGGACACTGCGCAGCTGCCTCCCGCAACGTTCCGGTGAGGATACAGGAGTGGCTCGGCCCGGCGTCACCGGACGGTCTGGCGGCCCGTGGGAGAATGCGCCGATGAGCGCCGAGGGAACGAGCCGGGCCGACCACCCAGCGTCGCCGATGGAGCGTCGCTGGCGGGTCGTCCGGCACGCCTTCGGCGCCGAGATCGACCGCCTCCACGATCCACGCCGGGTGGCGGCGATCGTGATCCTGGCGATCGTCTTCGCCGTGATCGGGGCCGGTGTCCTGGCCCGCGGCGAGGAAGCCGGGGCGGACGCCCGGGCGTACTGGGCGGCCGTCCGGATCTGGCTCAACGGCGGCGATCCATACCATCCCAGCGGCCCGTTCCTGCCCTACGTCTACGCGCCCTGGATGCTGCCCCTGTTCGCGCCCTGGGCGCTGCTGCCGTGGGACGTGGCCTGGTTCGTTTGGCGTGGCGGGATCCTGATCGCCTGGCTGGCAACGATCCACTGGGCCTATGGGCGGCGTCCGCTGGCGACGGCCATTGCCGTGCTCCTCCTGGCCTTCCCGATTGGGGCCAACCTCGACACCGGCAACGTGACCCTGCTCCTCGCGCTGGGCCTGTGGGTCGCCCAGTTCTCGGAGGCGCGCCTGGCCGGCCTGATCTGGGCGATCGCGACGTGGATGAAGTGGGTCCCCGCCCCATTCTGGCTGCTGCTTGCCCCGCGCGCCCGGACCTGGGGCCTGCTGTGGCTCGCCCTGGCCGGGATCCTCAGCCTGCTGACTCTGCCCCTGACGATCATCCAGCTCCAGGCGCTCTTCGGATTCGGGCCCCGACCGCCGCGCCTCGACTACCTCGTCCTGCTGTGGGCCACGGTGCCCTGGTTGTGGCGCCATCCGGTGGCCCTGGCCCGCTTCGATCCACGGACCTGGCGGACCAACCTGGGCCTGCTCCGGCGCCGGGCCGGCGCGCTGCGGGCCGGCTGGACCAGCGATCCGCGCAGCGCGGGCCAGCGGGCGCGGGTCGAGATCCGGGCCTTCCTGGGCCTCGAGAACCGGGGCGCCGGCTGACCCGTCTCAGGCCCGGGCGACGACCGGCGACCGGCTGAGGGCAGCGGTGGCACCGACCCGGACGAGGTGCCGGTTGCGGGCGGCCGGCGCGACATAGCGGAAGAGCGAGCGATCGAGCGAGTAGATCCCGGTCGAGGCGATCCGGATCGGGCCCAGCTCAAAGCTGAAGACGGGATTCTCGGCGTTGCCCGCGTAGTGATAGGCGCGTCCGTCCTGGGCCAGGAGGGCCAGGTTGGCGTCGCCGCCGAAGACCGCGTGGAGGGCCGCCAGCTGCTCCTCGACAGGTCGCCCGGGCTGCCAGGCATCCTCGAGCCAGCGGGCGCCGACCTCGGTATCGGCCCGGCCGTGGATCCGGCCGGCCGCCAGGAGCTCGCGCCGGAGCGGCCGGTAGTCGCGCAGGTCGCCGTTGTGGCTGAATGCGAAGCGGCCGGCCGGGTCGTCGAACGGCTGCGTGTCGGCCAGGGTCAGGGTCGACAGGCGCGACGGCCGGCGCAGGTGGACCAGGAGGCTGGCGGTCTCGACCCGGCCGACGGTGTCCCGTCCTGGATCGTCGCCGAAGGCCCGCAGGTCGCGGTAGCTCGCCAGGCGGCCCGGCGCGCCGTCGTCGGCCAGCCAGGCCGCGCCCCAGCCGAAGCCGGCGATCCCGTAGCGCTCCAGGCGCTCGACGAATGGGAAGAGCTCGTCGATCCGGAACGGCCGGTCGGCGACGGCCACGAAGTGCTCACACATCAAGGCGGATGATAGGCCGCGCTCGATCGCCGAGCTCAGCCTGCGAGCTGAGCTTGCGTGCTCAGCTTGCATGCTCAGCTTGCGTGCTCGGCTTGCCTGCTCAGCCCGAGGCGAGGACCAGGCCGCGATAGCCCGGCTGGAAGCCCGCCTCCAGGAGGGCCGGCCGCCAGGTCGAGTCCACGATCGGCTGGCTGTCGACCTTGGTGACCACCAGCTCACGGACCCGGCGATCGGCCACGAGGGCGGCGAAGGCGCGCAGCCCGAGACCGGCGATCTCCGCGTCGTCCGCGGCGGGGAACGACTGGAGCGAGCGGCCGCCGCGCTCGAGGTAGAACGCCGGGCGGCCATCCACGAGCGTCACATAGGCCCCCGCCGCCCGCTGGAAAGGCCGCCGATCCTGGTCGGACCGACGCGGCCAGGCCAGGGCGGCGCCGTAGGCATTGGCCGGATCGGCGGCGGCCAGGAGATGGACCCGGCGAGGCGCGCCACCGTCCGTCGCCTCACGTGCCGCCCGCAGCCGGTCGAGCGCCCCGGCCAGCGCGAACTGGGCCGCGCCCAGGCCGTCGACGAAGTACCCGCGCCGGATCCGGCCGGCATCCTCGAGCGCCCGCAGGACCGGGTAGATGCCAGCGAATCCGCCGCCGATCCCCTCGCCCATCA
>DATGGC010000363.1:0-12807 GCA_035308745.1 Candidatus Limnocylindrales bacterium
GGTCGCGTTGCCGCCGGCGGGACGCTACCGGGTGGACGTCGAACCCGCCTGGGCACCCGGCGTGCCGCGACCGGGACGCCCGGTGGCCACGATGGCAGTCGTCGGGGCTGACGGCGGTCTCGCCCTCGAGGATCGCCGCGGGGCGCCGCTCCCGGCCGCTGACCGACTCCGCATCCGGTTCATCGGCCCGGCGTAGCTCGGCCCGATTCGGGGCAGACGCTCGGCGCTGCACGACGAGGCGCTTGACATCGTGATGGCTAACGATATATCGTGTTGCACAGTGATACAGCTCATGAAAGGAGCAACACGATGACACGAGAATCGACACGCGGCCGCGGCCATCGGCCGGAGGGTCCAGACGGGCCCTTTGCCCACCGAGCTCATGGAGCTCGCGGGGAGCGCGGAGTCCGGGGCGAGCGGATGCGCGGCGGGCCGGGCTTCGGCTTCGGGCGACATGGCTTCGGCCAGATGCCCGGCGGCCGGGCGCGACGCGGCGACATGCAGGCGGCAATCCTGGGTCTCCTGGCCGAGCAGCCGATGCACGGCTACCAGGTGATCCAGGAGCTCGCCGACCGCAGCGGGGGAGCGTGGACACCAGGACCAGGTTCGGTGTACCCCACCCTCCAGGCGATGGAGGAGCAAGGCCTCGTGACCGGCGAGCAGGACGGCAGCCGCCGCGTCTTCTCGCTGACCGAGTCCGGCCGGGCGGCGGTCGGGGCCCAAGCCCAGGACCGCGAACCCATGCCCTGGGAGCAGATCGCCGACGCATCCGGCCCGCGGCTGGGGATGCGCCAGTCGATCGGCGCCATGTTCGCCGCGGTTGCGCAGATCGAGCGGACCGGCACGGACGACCAGGTCGAGAAGGCGGTCGCCCTGATCGACCAGGCCCGCAAGGCGCTCTACCTGCTGCTGGCCGAGTAGCGGCCTCGACGGGCACCGCCCGCAATTCCCAAGGGACCATCCAATGAACAACCTGCGTTCGCAGCGGCTCCCGCTGCTGATCATCCTCGCGGTGAGCTTCCTGAGCACGGTGGGCATGACCCTCGTCTTTCCCGTGCTGCCCTTCGTTGTCGGCGCCCGCGTTGACGATCCGAGCGCGACCGCACTCTGGGTGGGCATCCTCGAGGCCGCCTACGCAGCCTGTGCCTTCGTGGCCGCGCCATTCCTCGGCGCGCTCTCCGACCGGATCGGGCGGCGGCCCGTCCTGGTCGTCAGCCTGCTGGGCTCGGCCGTCGGCTGGGTCCTCTTCGGACTCGGTGGAGCACTGTGGGTCATGCTGCTCGCGCGGGTGATCGACGGCCTGACGGCCGGCGACATGTCGGTGGCCTTCGCCTACCTCGCCGACATCACGGCGCCCGAGGATCGGGCCCGCCGGTTCGGGCTGGCCGGCGCCGTCGGCGGCGTGGGCTTCCTCGTTGGCCCGGCGATCGGCGGGTTGCTCGCCTCGGCCAGCCTCGCCGCGCCGCTGTTCGCGGCCGCGGCAGTGACGGCGCTGACGGCATTGCTCGCCGCCGTCGCCTTGCCCGAACGCCTCAATCCGGAGCGGCGGACGGAGCGACTCTCCCTGGCCGACGTCAATCCGTTGCGCAGCCTGGGTGAGGCGGTCCGCCGGCCCGGCCTCGGCCCATTGATCCTCGCGTTCGCCCTGGCGGCCGTGCCCCTGGCCCTGATGGCCGGCAACCTGCCCGTGCTCGCCATGAACGTGCTCGCCTGGAACACCATCGAGGTCGGGCTCCTGCTGTCGGCCGTCGGGATCGTGGACATCGTCGTCCAGGGCGGCCTCCTGGTCCTCTTCCTGCGGGTCATGGGCGAGCGCGGCGTCGTGGTCGGGGGCCTGCTCGGCCAGGCGTTCGGCTGCGGCCTGGTCGTGGTGATGGCCGCCTTCCTGCCCGTGTCGTGGCTGTTCGTCGTCGGCGCGCTCCTGTTCGCCATGGCGCAGGGCGCGACCGGTGCCGTCCTCCAGGGGATGCTGTCACAGGCGGTCGGCGACGACGAGCAGGGCTGGCTGGCCGGCAGCATGTCGGCGATCGGCTCGGCCGTGCAGATGGTCGGGCCATTGCTGGCCGGCCTGCTCTACGTCCAGGTGGGTCCCTTCGCCCCGTACCTGCTGGCGGTCGTGGTCCTGCTCGTTGCCGCGGTCCTGGTTCGACGGATCGTGGTCGGCGGCGCCGACGCGGGCATCCCGGACGGCATCGTCGTTCCGGCGGTCTGAGGTACCGTGGCGGCCGAGGCGACGCGAGGGATTGCGTGGCCGGGCCGCCTCATCCGACGGGCCGGCTGGCGGGGTCGATTGCTGCACCTGCGCCGCGCGCCCCACCCGAAACGTCTCGAATATCAACCCACGTAGTGTTGCGCTGGATCCGGGGCCCCGATTTCGTCCCCGCGGCGGCCGTTGGGCAGGCGATTCGTCCCGAGCCACGCTCAAGCCGACGCATTTCCGCGCCGATCCGGCCAGGGTCGCCGTCCAGTCTCCGCGCAATACTCCGGGGGCTGATATTCGGGAGATTCGCCATGGCGGGCCATCGGCTCGGCATCTGCCGATCAGTCGATTGGCGCCACTCGACCAGAACGTGCACTGGGTCCTGCGCCGCGAGCGTGCCACGGACCCTCGAGGCGTGCCACGGACCCCACGAGCGCGGCACGCAGCCCAAGCACGGCGCGACCCCCGGCGCGCCACGGACCCCGCGCCTGCCACTCCTCCGCGGGAACGAGGGCAATCACGGAAGCCTGTGGTACCATCCGCCGGTCAAACAGATGAACAATCAACGAATTCGTGTTCGGAGGACCGAGTGCCGCTCGCGCGGGAGATGAAGCAACAGGTGATCGGGGAGTACGCCGTCGTCGACGGCGACACCGGCAGCCCGGAAGTCCAGGTCGCGCTCCTGACGGAGCGGATCAAGACCCTCACGGAGCACCTGCGCAGCTTCCCCAAGGACAACCATTCGCGTCGCGGCCTCCTCAAGCTCGTCGGTCAGCGCCGTCGCCTTCTTGCCTATTTGATCAAGAAGGACAACACGCGCTACCGGACCGTCATCGGACGGCTCGGACTCCGCCGCTAGGCGCACGCCGCTCCGGACCTCGGGCCAATCCCGGGGTCCTCTCGCGTCAGACGCAAGCGTCGATCCGGGTCACGCGCCCGCAGGTCCCTCCTCCGCACGTCAAGGAGGATCAGATTTCCGTGCCTCAAGTACCGCAGACCTTTGAAACCCAGCTCGGCGGCCGCACGCTGACGATCGAGACCGGCCGGATGGCCCGCCTCGCCGGTGGTTCGGTCACCGTCCGCTACGGCGACACCATGGTCCTCGGGACCGCCAACCGGTCCGAGCCGCGACCGGGCCTCGACTTCTTCCCGCTCACGGTCGACTTCGAGGAGCGGATGTACGCCGCGGGCAAGATCCCGGGTGGCTTCATCAAGCGCGAGTCGCGCCCGTCCGAGGCCGCCATCCTGGCCGCCCGGCTGACCGACCGCCCGATCCGGCCGCTCTTCCCCGAGGGCTACAAGGACGACGTCCAGCTGGTGATCACCGTCTTCTCGACGGACCAGGAAAACAACCCCGACGTCCTGGGCACGATCGCCGCCTCGGCCGCCCTGACGATCAGCGAGGTCCCGTTCCAGGGCCCGATCGGCGCCGTGCGCATCGGCCGGATCAACGGTGAGTTCGTGGTCAACCCGACCCACACCGAGCTGGCCGACTCCGAGCTCGACCTGATCGTGTCCGGCACCCGTGACGCGATCATGATGGTCGAGGCCGGCGCCAACCTGCTGCCCGAGGACGTGATGGCCGAGGCCATCCTGTTCGGCCACCGCGCCCTCCAGCCCATCGTCGACCTGCAGGACCAGCTCCGGGCGGCGGTCGGCAAGCCCAAGCGGCTGCCCTACCTCGAGCCCCTGACCGAGTCGGTCCTCGACTTCGTCAAGCTGGCCCAGGCCAAGGCCGAGTTCGTCGTGCTCGACGTCGAGACGACGGGCAAGGATCCCAAGATGGCCGACCTGCTCGAGATCGGCGCGGTCAAGATCAAGGCCGGCAAGATCACCGACCGCTGGTCGACCCTGGTCGATCCGGGCCGCTCGATCGTCGGCCACCAGATGCACGGCATCACCGACAAGGAGATCAAGGGCTCGCCGACGCCCAAGGACGCCGCCAAGGAGTTCCTGAAGTTCGCCGGCAAGGCCACCCTGGTCGGGCACAACGTGGGCTTCGACCTGGGCTTCCTCGAAGAGGCGCTGGGCGAAGGCTTCCGCTTCGAAGCGGGGACCTACCTCGATACCCTCGTCCTCGCCCGTGAGGGCTACCCGGACTGGGCCGAGAGCTACAAGCTCGGCGACCTCGCCCGCTTCTTCGGGATCGAGCTCAAGGATGCCCACCGGGCCGGACCCGACGCCGAGGCGACGGCCCAGCTCGTGCTGACCTTCGCCGGCGACCTGCCCAACCGCCTGGAGACCCTCGCCGAGGGGATCGAGGCGTCCGTTCGATCGACCCGCACCGGCGGCGACGCCAAGGGCCTGCTCGAGCTGGCCCGCCGCCAGGCACGCGTCTCGAAGAGCCTCTTTGGGCTCGTCCACAAGAAGACCGTCCGCGAGCTCGTCCTGAGTGACGGGATCCGGATGGACGGACGCGGCCTGGACGAGATCCGGCCGATCACCGTGGAGGTCGGCCTCCTGCCGCGCGCCCACGGCTCGGGCCTCTTCACCCGGGGCGACACCCAGGCCCTGACCGTCGCGACCCTCGGACCGTCGAGTGACGTCCAGCGGATCGACACGATCGGCCCGGAGGTCTCCAAGCGCTACATCCACCACTACAACATGCCGCCGTACAGCACCGGCGAGAACAAGATGATGCGCGGCCCCGGCCGGCGCGAGATCGGCCATGGCCATCTCGCCGAGCGGGCGCTCCTGCCGGTTCTGCCGAGCCAGGACGAGTTCCCGTACGTCATCCGGCTGGTCAGCGAGTGCGTCACCTCGAACGGCTCGACCTCGATGGCCTCGACCTGCGGCTCGACCCTCGCCCTGATGGACGCGGGCGTGCCGATCAAGGCGCCGGTCGCCGGCGCGGCGATGGGCCTGATCTCGGAGCCGGACGGCCGCTTCGCGGTGCTGACCGACATCCTGGGCAAGGAAGACTCCTTCGGTGACATGGACTTCAAGGTCACCGGCACCCGGGACGGGATCACCGCCCTCCAGATGGACATCAAGGTCAAGGGCATCAACGAGGCGATCATTCGCGGTGGCCTCGCCAAGGCCCTCACGGCCCGCCTCGAGATCCTCGACAAGATGGTCGGCGTCCTGCCGGTCGCGCGCGAGGAGATGAGCGAGTTCGCTCCCCGGATCGTCACGATCAAGATCAACCCCGAGAAGATCCGCGAGATCATCGGCAAGGGTGGCTCGATGATCCGCAAGATCCAGGAAGAGACCGGCACCGAGATCAACGTCGAGGACGACGGCTCGGTCGAGATCGCCGCGATCTCGGGCGAGAACAGCCGCAAGGCGATCCAGTGGATCGAGTCGCTCACCCGCGAGGTCGAGATCGGCGCGCTCTACCTGGGCAAGGTCACCCGGATCATGGGCTTCGGCGCCTTCGTCGAGATCCTGCCCGGCAAGGAAGGCCTCGTCCGGATCGGTGAGCTGGCCGACTACCACGTGCCAACCGTCGAGGACGTCGTGTCCGTCGGCGACGAAGTGATGGTCGTCGTGACCGAAGTCGACCGGCAGGGCCGGGTCAACCTGTCACGCAAGGCGGCGATGCAGCGCCACCTGGCCAAGGAACCCGTCTGAGGCCAGTTCCCCCGCGGGTTCAACCGCGGTTCACCAGCGATCGCAGGAGCCCATCCGTCGATGCGACGGGTGGGCTCTTCAGTTCGCCGTTGGAGCCCGCCGGCCGATTGCCCGCCTCCGGGAGCGGCCAAACGCGCTGCTATACTCGAAACGTGCCCTTGACCGTCGCAGTGGAGGCGTGCCTCGAATGACGCGCCAGCCGCTCACCGTCGCCGTCGTCGGCGCGACCGGGCTCGTCGGGGGGACGATGATCCAGGTCCTGCGCGAGCGTGAGTTCCCGATCGGCGAGCTCCGCCTGATGGCCTCGGGCCGCTCGGCCGGCCGCACGACCACCGTCCGGGGCGTGGCCTATCCGGTGATCGAAGCCACCCCGGCCGCGTTCGACGGCGTCGACATCGCCCTCTTCTCGGCCGGCGCCTCCGTGTCGGCCGAGCTGGCGCCCGCGGCCGTCGTCCGCGGCGCGACGGTGATCGACAACTCGAACGCATGGCGGATGGATCCCAACGTGCCGCTCGTCGTCAGCCAGGTCAACCCCGGTGACGCCGAGGGCCATGGAGGCCTGATCGCCAATCCGAACTGCTCGACGATGCAGCTCGTGCCGGTGCTGATGGCGCTCCGCGACAGCGTCGGCCTGGAGCGGGTCATCGTCGACACGTACCAATCGGTCTCGGGCACCGGGGCCGAGGCCACGGCCGAGCTCGAGGCCCAGGTCGCCGCCCACGTCGCCGGCGAGCCGCTGACCGCCTCGGTCTACCCCCACCCGATCGCGTTCAACGTCCTGCCCGAGATCGACATCTTCCTCGACAACGGCTACACCCGGGAAGAATGGAAGGTCGTCACCGAGAGTCGCAAGATCCTGCACCTGCCCGACCTGCGGATCAGCTGCACGGCGGTCCGGGTGCCGGTCTTCACCAGCCATTCGGAGGCCGTCCACGTCCAGACGACCAAGCCGATCACGCCGGCCCGGGCGCGCAAGCTGTTCGCGGCCGTACCCGGTGTCGTGGTCCAGGACGACCCCGCCCATCACGTCTACCCGCTGGCCACCTCGGCCGCGGGCCGCGACGAGGTGTTCGTCGGCCGGATCCGCCAGGACGCCTCGATCAGCGACGATCGCGGCCTGGCGTTCTGGGTCGTGAGCGACAACCTGCGCAAGGGCGCAGCGACGAACGCCGTCGAGATCGCCGAGCTGCTGGTCGAGCGCGACTGGATCAAGCCCGCTGCCGAGCGGGCGAAGGTCGAGGCGGCCGCGGTCGAAGCCCCTCCGGTCAAGGTTCGCCGGGTCCAGTCCGGCCAGCCGGCGTGATCGAGATCGACCGAGCGACCGACCGGGCGGCCGGCCTCGACGCGATTGCCCGCGAGGTTCGGGCCTGTACCAACTGCCGGCTCCACCAGACCCGCACCCTGGCCGTGCCGGGCGAGGGCAGCCCGGACACCGAGGTCGTCTTCGTCGGCGAGGGACCCGGCTTCAACGAGGATCGCCAGGGCCGGCCCTTCGTCGGCCGCGCCGGGGTGCTCCTGGGCAAGTTCCTGGGCAGCCTCGGCTGGCGGCGCGAGGATGTGTTCATCACCAACATCGTCAAATGCCGGCCGCCCGAGAACCGGGATCCGGAGCCGGACGAGATCGCGGCCTGCGCGCCGTACCTCCGGCGCCAGCTCGAGATCCTCGACCCGGCCCTGGTCGTGACCCTCGGCCGCCATTCCCTTGGTCGGTTCATGCCCGGCGAGCGGATCTCCCAGGCGCACGGGACGGCCCGTCCTATCGACCCGGCCACGGGCGCCGCCAACGCCCTGGCGTTTGCCCTGTACCACCCCGCGGCCGCCCTGCGGGCGCCGGACATCGAGCGCACGAGCTACGACGACGTCGCCCGGATCCCGGCCGCCCTGATCGAGGCCCGGGCTCGGCGCGATTCGGCCGGCGTGCCCGAGCCCGAGCCTGTTCCCGTGTCTGCGCCAGCGCCGGCCGCCACGCCCGCCCCAGCGGCAGACCTGGCGCCCGAGCCGGAGCCCGCCCCAACCCTTGAATCCCTGACCGAATCCCTCTTCCAGGCCGCGACCGACCCGACCGCGCCGGAAGACCAGCTCACCCTCTTCTGAGAGAAAGAACCACCCAACCCATGGCATCTGAAACCAAGCCGCTTCGCATCATCCCGCTCGGCGGGGTCGGCGAGATCGGCAAGAACATGTACGTCTTCGAATACGGCGACGACATCGTCGTGATCGACTGCGGCCTGATGTTCCCCGACGAGGAGATGTTCGGGATCGACCTGGTCATCCCCGACATCAGCTACCTCAAGGAACGCCGGGCCAACGTCAAGGCCTTCCTGATCACCCACGCCCACGAGGACCACGTCGGCGGCCTGCCCTACATCCTGCCCGAGTTCCCGGGCGTGCCGGTCTACGCCTCCACCCTCGCCCGCGGCCTGCTCGGCAACAAGATCAAGGAGCATCGCCTCCACAACAACGAGCTCCGGCCGCTCAATCCGGGCGACGAGCTCCAGATCGGTCCGTTCACGGTCATCCCGTTCCGGATCGGCCACTCGATCCCGGACGCGATGGGCATCGCCCTGCGCACGCCGGTCGGGGTCGTGGTCCATACCGGCGACTTCAAGTTCGACCACACCCCGGTCGACGGCAAGCTGTCCGACTTCCACATCCTGGCCCGGCTCGGCGAGGAAGGCGTGATCTGCCTCCTGTCCGACTCGACCCGGGCCGAGAATCCGGGCTATACGCCGTCCGAGCGGACGGTCGGCGAGGCCTTCCGCGAGATCATGGAGCCGCTCGACGGCCGGGTCATCGTGGCCACCTTCGCCAGCAACATCGCCCGGGTCCAGCAGGTCCTCGACGCGGCCGCGTCGTTCGGACGCAAGACCGCCGTCATCGGCCGCTCGATGGAGCAGAACTTCCGGATCGCCACCGACCTGGGCTACCTCAAGTACGACCCGGCGATGATCGTGGCCAAGGACCGGATCAACGAGGCCGGCAACTCCCGGCTGGTGATCGCCACCACCGGCGCCCAGGGCGAGCCAATGGCCGGCCTGGCCCGGATGGCCAACCGCGACCACCGGTTCGTCGAGATCCAGCCGGGCGACACCGTGATCGTCAGCGCCAGCCCGATCCCGGGCAACGAGGAATACGTCAGCCGGACGATCGACAACCTGTTCAAGGCCGGCGCCAACGTCTTCTACCACACGATCAAGCGGGCCCATGTCTCGGGCCACGCCAGCCAGGAAGAGCTCAAGCTGATGCTCGGGCTGACCAAGCCCAAGTACTTCATCCCGATCCACGGCGAGTTCCGGATGCAGGTCCAGCACGGCCGCCTGGCGGTCGAGACCGGCGTCGATCCGGGCAACGTGTTCATCATCGAGAACGGGATGCCGATCGAGATCTTCACCGACGGGGTCGCCCATCGCGGCCAGCCCGTACCGGCCGGCTACGTCTTCGTCGACGGCCTGTCGGTCGGCGAGGTTGGCGAGATCGTCCTGCGTGACCGCAAGGCGCTGGCCAACGACGGCATGTTCATGATCGTGGTCACGGTCGACAAGCAGACCGGCGACATCGTCGGGCGGCCGGAGATCATCACCCGGGGCTTCGTCAAGGGCAATGAGCAGGACCCGCTGATCCCCGGCGCGATCGAGCGGGTCATGTCGTCGATCGCCAATCCGGGCAACCACATCAGCGAGATCGCGCTGCTCAAGGTCCAGATCAAGGACGGCGTCTCGCGCTACCTGTACGAGCAGACCAAGCGCCGGCCGATGGTCTTTCCGGTCGTCGTCGAGATCTAGGGGAATGACCGGACGGCGGCGAGCAGCGCCGCGCAGGACGCCGAGCCGCTCTGCCCCCCGCCGGCGCGGGGGCGGCGGCAACCTGAACGTCAACCCGGAGGTCGTCCGCTCGGTCGTCGGGATTGCGATCCTGGTCGTGGGGCTGGTCACCCTGATCGCCCTGCTCCTGCCGGGCAAGGGCCAGCTGACCGACCTGTGGCGCAACCTGATCGCGCCCTGGTTCGGCACTGGTCGCTGGCTCCTGCCGCCGATCCTCATCGTCGCCGGCCTCTTCGTGCAGCGCGCCCGGGGCGACGGCGGCCGCTGGGGCCTGGCCCTCCTGGGAGCGGCGGTCAGCTACGTCGGATTCCTCGGCGCCCTGGACGGACCGAACATCGCCAACGGTGGCCGGATCGGGCGGTTCGTCGGTGACGGCCTGGCGGGCCTGATCACTCACCCCGGCTCGTTCGTGGTCTGCCTGGCCCTGGGGATCATCGGCCTGCTGCTGGCCCTCGACATGTCCCTGCCCACCTTGCTCAAGCCCCTCGGCCGGGGCGCCCGGACCGTCGGCGCGGCACTGACGGCGCCGGCCGCCGAGGACGACGACCCGCCGGCGGCGCCGATCGCCCGCCGGGTCCGGCGTGATGCGCCGACGTCTCTCGCCGCCGAGCCGGCCGACGAGCCCGAGGATGACCACCTGGACCGGCGCAGCGGGACCCGGGCGACCAGCCCGGCCCAGATGAGCCAGACGATCTGGGCTGGCCGGGGCGATGGCCGCGACGGCGGCCCAGGCCCGATCAGCGGCCCGCCTGCGGGCGGCAACGGCAGCGAAGGGGCCCCGGCCCGGGCGTCCGTCGCGGTGCCGACCCTCGAGCCAGTCGAAACCGTCGAAAGCGTGCCCTGGGTCCTGCCCTCGACCGCGATCCTCGAGATCCGGCCGCCGGGCAAGACGGGCGGCGGGATGGACCACGCCGAGAACATCCGGGACATCGAGGAGAAGCTGCGCAGCTTCGGGATCGACGCCCGGGTCGTGGGCACGAACACCGGCCCGGTGGTGACCCAGTACGAGGTCCGGCCCGAGAAGAACGTCAAGCTGTCGCGGATCGAAGGCCTCCAGGACGACCTGGCGATGGCCCTCGCCGCGCGCTCGATCCGGATCGAGGCGCCGATCCCGGGCAAGGATGTCGTGGGCATCGAGATCCCCAACCACAAGCGCGAGGTCGTCGGCTTCCGGTCCCTGATCGAGGACGCCGACATGCTCGCCGCGACGAGCCGGCTGACCTTCGCCCTGGGTCGCGACGTGTCGGGCCAGCCGTATGCCGTCGACCTGGCCAAGATGCCCCACCTGCTCGTTGCCGGGGCCACCGGCTCGGGCAAGAGCGTGTGCGTCAACGCCCTGATCACCAGCCTCCTGATGCACTCCCGGCCCGACGAGGTCCGCCTGATCCTGGTCGATCTCAAGCGGGTCGAGCTGGCCCCCTACGACGCCTTGCCGCACCTGCTCCAGCACGTGATCGTCGAGCCCCACGAGGCCAAGGCGGCCCTCAACTGGGCGGTCCACGAGATGGAGGACCGCTACAAGCGGCTGGCCTCGCACACCGTCCGCAACATCGCCGCCTACAACGACAAGGTCGGGCCCGAGGACCGGATGCCGTTCGTCGTCCTGATCATCGACGAGCTGGCCGACCTGATCATGCGCGAGGGTCGCAAGGTCGAGGATCCGATCGTCAAGATCGCCCAGAAAGCGCGGGCGGTCGGGATCCACCTGGTCCTGGCGACGCAGCGTCCGAGCGTCAACGTGGTGACCGGCCTGATCAAGGCCAACGTCCCCAGCCGGATCGCCTTCGCGATGGCCTCCAACGTCGACAGCCGGACGGTCCTGGACCAGCCCGGCGCCGAGGACCTGATCGGCCGCGGCGACATGCTCTACCAGCCGGTCGACCTGCCCCGGCCGGTCCGCCTCCAAGGCGTCTTCGTCAGCGACAAGGAGGTCTCGGCGGTCACCGAGCACTGGCGCAAGCAAGCCGCCGGGCCGTTCTACGACGACTCGATCTTCGCCTTCGTGGACGGTGACGAGAACGGCAGCGGCCAGTTCGGCTGGCTGGCCAAGATGGCCGACGACGACATGGTCGTGAAGGCCGCCGAGCTCGTCACCTCGACCGGCCGGGCGAGCACCTCGTCGCTCCAGACCAAGCTCAAAGTCGGCTTCAGCCGGGCCAGCCGGCTGATGGACGAGCTCGAACGGTACGGGATCATCGGACCCCAGGATCCGCGTAACCCGGCCTCGCCGCGGCTCGTCTATGGCTCCGACAACTGGCTCACGAGCCTCGCCGACGTGGACGATCCAGGGGACTGATCTCCGGGAGGATCGACACGACGGGGTATCCTGTTGGGCCAGCCCTGCAGCGAGACCGCCGACGCCCGATGACCACTCGAGATCAGGCACGCCTTCGCGCGGCGGAGGCGCGTTCCGACGCCGCCTCCCGCGGAGCGCCCGCGAGCCCGCCGCTGGCGAGCCTGCCGGAGCGCCTGCTCACCGCTCGTGAGCGGAAGGGCGTCGACCTGTTCCGGGCCGAGCGCGACACCAAGATCCGGGCCCGCTACCTCGCCGCCCTCGAGCGGGGCGACTATCGCGAGCTGCCGGGGGCCGTCTATACCAAGGGCTTCCTGCGCAACTACGCGTTGTACCTGGGCCTGGACCCCGACGAGGTCCTGCTCCAGTGGCGGCGCGAGCGGGGCGACGGTCCGTCCTCGGACCCGGTCCTGGTCGTGCCCCGCACGGTCACGGCGCCGCGCCAGGGGATCACGATCTCGCCCAAGGTCTTCGGCGGGGTCCTGCTGGCCCTGGTCGTGATCGTGGTGGTGGGCTATGTGGCCACCCAGCTCGTCCGCTTCTCGAAGCCGCCCACGATCACCCTGACCGATCCGACCTCGGCCGTCGTCACCGTCGATGCCTCGGTCACGAGCTACACCCTGCGCGGCTCGTCCAGCCCCGGCGCGACGATCTCGATCACGATCCCGGGCCGCGACCAGCCGATCCAGGTGACCGCGGCCGCCGACGGGACGTGGAGCTCGGACGTGGAGCTGCGCCGGGGTCGCAACCAGTTCAGCGTGACCGCCACCGATCCCGAGACCGGCAAGCAGTCCGACACGCCCTACGCCCTGGTGATCAACGTCCCGATCACGGCCGCCGTCACGCCCACCCTGTCCCTCGACCAACCGGCCGAGGGGGCCAAGCTCGACACCAGCGCCGTGGTGGTCCATGGCTCGGCC